>NZ_CAXAVM010000026.1:0-50396 GCF_963972345.1 uncultured Gimesia sp.
GAATGATGCGAGGTGCGCTGACCGGAAAAGTCCCCAGTGGATCAGAAATCACCGGCATGGCAGCCAGTTATCTGACCCAGTTAACCGCGGATGCAGACTGTGTGATCTCAGCTGCCGCTGAGGCGGGTAAGGACGAATCACTTTCGCAGCATTGTCTGCAGATGTCATTACTGGGCATGGCGATTGGTACCGAACTGAATCTGGATGAGAGCAACGTTCGCAATATCGGTTTGTGTGGACTGGTGCATGACTGGGGGATGGTTCGCGTACAGAATAAAATCGGCAAAAGCCGTCGTCGCCTGAGTCCGCTGGAACGGATCGAAATGCAGAAACATCCGATTTTCTCGCTGGAAATGCTGGAAGATGTGGCTGGAATTCCCAGTGTCGTTCCGGTGGTCTGCTATCAGGTACATGAACAGCCTAATGGTCTGGGTTTTCCACGGCAGCGATCTCATAATATGATTCATCTGTTTGCCCGCATTCTGAATGTCGCGCATTCCTATGTCTCGCTCACGAGTTCACGAGAAGACCGCCCTGCCCTGATGCCTTATGCAGCGATGGAGTACCTGTTACGGCTTACAAACGATAAGACAATTGATGGGGCACCCATGCGGGCGCTGTTGAATCTGCTCTCCCTGTTTCCGATTGGCAGCTTTGTCATTCTGACCGATGGAAGTGCCGCGCGGGTGATCCGCCGGAATCAGGATCACTATACCAGCCCGATTGTCCAGGTGCTGCAAACAGCGAACGGTAAAAAAGTCGATCCAATGGATCCGGACAGTATCATTGATCTGCATGCGAGTGAACTGGAAATCGACCAGGCTCTGCCCACCCCGGGAAAAGAAGAGATTGATTTGACTTCGGAACTGTTTGATGGCCAGATCTAAGAAACTTTGATCGTTATAATACACAGATTCCGCACAGCTGGAACACATCACATTTAACTCTAGCGTCTCTCAAACTATTCTACTCGGTTCAAATAGTCCGGGAGTCGATACCGTAAAACGGGACTTAGTCGAAAACGTTGAATTTCGCTGTATTTGCAGCAGAACAGAACCGGAAACAGGAAAACTCATGAATCCTGAACTGGAACTGGTGGTTTTGCTTGAAACTTGGAGAGGAATGGCTTATATTTCCATCTCGCTTCCATTAAGCAATGATTGCATATGGGGTTAACGCCTTATATCACATGCGGAAACGAGGGCATGTAGCTCAGTTGGTAGAGCACAGGACTGAAAATCCTGGTGTCGGCGGTTCGATCCCGCCCGTGCCCACTTTTAACCTATAAAACCACTTCGGGCGGGAATGTCAGCAGATATTCCCGCCCGTTTGCGTTTTGGGGCTTTGATTCTCCCCGCCCTGTGCTTCCTGACAATGAATGCGTGAAGTCAGTTTTTTTTCAGGGGAGGTAGTCTTCGATCTCGTCGCCATAATCAGGATCATCGGGGATGACTTCAATAAAGTGGGTACGCCGCGAAAGTAACGCGGAATGGATTTCATGGCGACCAGGCCTGGGAATCAACTGGTAATCGACGATATTTCCCGTGTCGTCGGTACTCACTTCAGCATAGCCGTAGTGGTAACAGTGCCGTTTCCAGCGGTTTAATTCCTGGTTGGATAGTGTCGACTGGATCGCCTGAATGACAATCACAGCGATAAATGCAACTGTGGTGACTTTCATAAGAATTGGCCCCTATTGCGTGCCCGCTTTGGTTAAGCTAACAGGTTCAGAGCATGGGTTCCAGAGGAATTTCCTGAAAGTCTATCTTTTGCAGGGTTCACCCCTGCCGAGGACTGCGGGAAACCAGATTAATACGAGTTCTGAGACAGAATGGAGCAGGAATCAACGACAACAGAATCAGATGATTGACAGCCTCATCTCGTCTGGTAGGATCAAGGTTACTCAATATCCCTTCTGCTTAATGTACACGTGGAGCCCTGTTCTGCTGTGTGAATTCGATTTTCCCAGAAAGGTTTCTCATGATCAGCACCGCCGAAATCAGCATGTATCCGTTTCAGGAAAACTATAAGGAACTGATCAAAGCCTTCATTGCCAAGTTGAGTTATTACCCGGAAGTGCAGGTGACGCCGGGCCCGACTTCAACGGTGGTGATTGGCGAGTACGAGCAACTGATGACCTGCCTGACGGAAATGCTTCGCTGGAGTCATGAGGAACATGGCAAAGCGGTCTTCGTTGTCAAAATCATGCCTGGTTACGAGCCCTCCTGAATCGCGGAGAAACGTTAATGCGGGTCATTTCTGTGTTGGTGCCGGTGATGCTGGTTGGCTGCACATCTGAGGGGCCAGCTCTGAAGCCTTCGGGTGCCAGACTGCCGACAGAAGCAGCCAGGGCACTGCAGGGTGCTCCCGACTGGGAACTGTTCTCACTCGATCCCGGTGTGGAAAAGGATCCGGATGACGCCAGCAGTTTTCATGTGGCGAATCGCAGAAAATACGGAGTGAAGCAGAAATAATTCAGACGAATTCCGCTTACGGTTCCCGCAGCAGCAGCCAGAGAATCAGCGAGAACAGGCCGAGCAGTCCCAGTCCGATGTGCAGCGCCGGAACGCTGATCACACCAGCCAGTGTATTACCGGTAGCGAACGGCCAGAACGGATGCATGTCGTCATGCATCAGGCTGTCGAGAAAGACATGCGAGATTCCCCCGATCAAACCGGCGAGTAGCGACTGATTGAGCAGTCGCGTCTTGGGCGTCTGGTTCAGTCGTGTTTTCCAGCGTGAACCGGCGGGCATCCATCGGACGATGATCATCACGATACACCACATCAGCAGACCGGCGAGGAGCCCGGCTGCGCTGCCACCCAGGTAAGTATGCAGGTAACGGTGGAGCGGCGGTTCATCCCTGCTCAGATAATACAACACTTCCACGTCGATCAGAACGTTCGCGGCAATGAAGGAGGTCAGCCAGAACGAACGGGGCCCGAAGACTTTAGTCAGCAACCCGGGGCTGAAATGAAATGGTGTGAGTGGAATGTTTTATCCTCCGTGAACGAAACCGTGTGGCGTGGATCATAGTCTGACAGGGCAGAGAATGTCTATTTGAACCGGAGTCCACACTGTCGTTACCGATCTCAACAAAATCTTGATTTCCGGTAGCAGTGTCATATGATGTCAGGCAGACATCGGTTCCTTGAATCCTGTTGACAGTATATTGCTGTATGATACGATTGTGGGGTGAAGATTCTAAGTTTCCCGGCGATCCCCATCAATGTGCTGGTAGAAACAATTCAAATGAATGGACAGAGACTGAATTTATGAAAGCGGAAATCAACGAAAGCCGGGAGTGGCGGGAAAATGGCAATTCAGCTTCCCAGCTTCTGATCGGTATCGTTGTGATTCAGGGGACACTGACTATCCTCATTTCGTATTTCTTTCAGGCCAGCGTCGGTGATGGAATTCGCTATTCAGGCATCATAATAGGTTATCCTTTTTTTTGCTGGTTCCTGATTTCCTGGATCAGGTCACTCAGGAACCGTGGTTCGACATTGCTTGATTGCGGTCGATCACGAGTCGAGCCTGCTGCGGTTCTGCTGGCGATACTGTTGTTGCCAGCCGCTGTGCTGAGTTTCTTTACCATGTCCGAAAATGGCCAGGGCATACTCATGGGAGGGCTCTTGCTCTTTACACCCGTGATAATTCTCATCTGTTCCCTGTCAGGGTTGCAGATCGTTGAAAACGGAATCTGGCATCATGCCACTCTGTTAAGATGGGAGGAAATTACAGGTTACCGCTGGACGGGAGAATCGAATTCGCATCTGATTTTGCAGTCCGAAAAAATATTATTCAAAGGGGCGTTACCTCCCCTGCCCGTTCCACCGGAGCAGAAAGCAGCAGTTAACGAATTGCTGCAGAAATATCTGCCGGCTGGTAGCTGAATTCTTTTTTGAAGGATCACTGCAATGAAACGAAGACAAACTTTTAAGCTCCCTCTTCTGCTGTTGATTGGATTGAACCTTTCTTTTTCTTCCACGGCGGCACAGGCAGAGCAGAAAGCAGCCGGTAAAAAAAGTATCGGTGGCTCTGGTGAAATGATTCAACTGAATCTGTCCGCCGAGCAGCGTGAGCTAAGTGGGATTCGCATTCATGGCTCACGCTATGGCACGGCAGCACCGCCACAGGAACGTTTTCTGATCTATCTACTGAATCAGGATCTGACTGAAGTGATCGCGACAGAAATGGCGCCATATGCGCTGTTTGAACGGGGAGCCGAGCAATGGGTGGAGATCAAATTTCCGAAGCCGGTTACCGTACCCGCGGATGCCTGGATCGCTGTTGATTTCCGTGCGGGGCGGTCGAAAGGCGTCTATGTCAGCTATGATGACAGTACCGAACTCAGTCGTTCCCGTATCGGCCTGCCTGGAATCGAACCCAAACCAACCGGCTTTTCCGGTAACTGGATGATTGATCCCGTCCTCGCGCCCTAATATGATGACGGCTTCACAGTTGTCGTTATTTACCGGTCGAAGGATTCACCGCGCTCATGGAAGCTGTCCCGGATGTCGTGCGGCATCTGATTCATTATTCGTGTCACCTGCTGGTTCCCTTTCTGATTGCGCGGCTGTTCTGGAAGGAACACTGGCTGCAGGCAGGGCTGATCATGCTGGCGACGATGTTGATCGACGTCGATCATCTGCTGGCCGATCCGATCTTTGATCCGACTCGCTGCAGCCTGGGCTTTCATCCCCTGCACACCTGGTGGGCGGCGGCCGTCTATGCGGGACTGTTGTGTATTCCCTCCTGGCGCTGGCGGGCGGTCGCGGTGGGCTGTCTGTGGCATCTGGCAACGGACGGGATCGACTGTCTGCTGGGCGGGCATTGTCTGTTTTGTTGAGCCGGTTGTTATCTGGTTACTTATTACGGAGTTCGTACTATGTATGAGCAGATCGCGCGTGAGAGTTCTTCAACAGAAGCGGCTCTCGAGAAACTGCATCGCGCCGGTGCGGGGCCGATAGAGGCGATTAAGGCCCTGCGCGCCGGTCGGGGACTTACGCTGGCGGAATCCAAGCAGCGACTGCATCAGTCCCCTGCCTGGAGCACGGAGGCTCGGAATGCTGAGTTATTGCATGAGGCTTTGTGGGAAGCTCTGGATGAACAGGACCTCCAGGAGACAGAGGGAGATGAGGACTGACTCTGGTTCGATTTCTCAAGAACCTTAATCATGGTGTTGCTTCGTCTGGCGTCGGGCGGTAAACCATAAGGATTGTTTACTCCTGCTGAAAACTGATCCTGCAAAACTGGTCTGCTATCATGATATTTTCCTGCCTGCGTCAATGGACTTTTCTGGCGATCCTGACTCTGGTCGCCTTTTCCGGAACGAGTACTGCTGTAGCACAGCCTGAAACTGTGGAAGCGGATGTCTGCATTTACGGGGCGACTCCCTCAGGGATCCTGGCGGCGGTCGCGGTGCAGCGTGCCGGGCGGTCGGCAGTGATTGTGGAGCCGAGTCGCTGGGTGGGGGGCATTCTGGGGTCGGGACTCAAGCCGATGCAGGACTGTCCCAACTATGCGGCGACCGGGGGGATGACCCGGGGGTTGTTGAAAAGCCTGGGGCAGCCGAACTGGACCGAAGATCGAACTGAGAACCGCCGGGTGCTGGCGGAGATCAGCCCGAAGACGATCCGCGAAGATTTTCAGAAACTGCTCGCGAAGCATAAGATCAGGGTGATCTTCGATCATCGTATTGCCGGTTGTACGCCACAGGCAGGAGACAAAACCGCGATTCAGGCGGCTCTGTTCGATCGGGCTCCCTTTGACGAACTGGGGACGCCGGTCGTGGCGTCCGAAGCCCGCGAGGCGTTGCGCGTCGCGGCGAGGATCTATATTGATGCCAGTTACGAAGGGGATCTACTGGCGAAAGCGGGCGTTTCGTATCGCGTGGGACGGGAATCCACGGAAGAGTTTGGCGAGGAATTCGCCGGTGTGCAGCCCCCTGTGGGCTTGATTCCCGTAGATCCGTTTAAGACTCCCGGCGATCCAGAGAGTGGTTTGCTACGTGGCGTAGAAAAAGATCATTGCAAGCCGCTGGGGGCGGCGGACGATTACACGCAGGCGTACAACTTTCGGTATTACACGACCAGCGATCCCGCACATCGGGCCCCGTTTGGCGTGCCTGAGGATTACCGGGCGGAAGATTTCGAACTGGTGGGCCGGTATGTAGAGTATCTGAAGCAGCAGCATTCCCGGGAGAAGGATTTACGGCAGCGGTTGATCGGGATCTTTCCGGGTTGGAAGAACTCGGGCGAGTGGAACTACCAGCGGAATTCGCTGATTTCGATGTCGCCGGTGGGCATCAGCCGGTTTTATGACGACGGTGATGTGGCGACACACGTGAAGATCTGGCAGGCGCACCGAGACTATTTGAGCGGCCTGCAGCATTTCATGAGTACTGATGACCGCGTTCCTGAGTTTTATCGAAAGGAAGTAGCTGCGCTGGGACTCGACAGACGACCTCATCCCGAAACCGCTGGCTGGCCGCATCAACTTTATGTGCGCGTCTCGCGTCGACTGGCGGGGCGATACACCGTGACGGCACACGATGTCTATAACAAGACAGAGATCGAGGACCCGATCTGCCTGGCGCAGTACGGGATCGACGTGTATCCTGTACGGCGGATCTGGCTGAAGCAGGATAGACAGACTTTAGTGGGACTTGAGGGAAAAATGTTTGTCGGCGGTTCCCGGGGGCCGACGAATCAGCCCTATCCGATTGCCTATCGGGCGATCACACCGAAGCCGGAAGAATGCACAAACCTGCTGGTGCCAGTCTGTTTTTCAGCGACGCATCTGGGGTACGCCTCGGCACGGATGGAGCCGGTATTTATGATCTGCGGCGAATCGGCGGGTATCGCGGCCTGCCAGGCTCTCAAAGAAAAGTGCGCAGTGCAGGCGATCGACCAGAGTGCCTATCGACGGGCTCTGGAGCGGGCCGGGCAGAAACTGGTGTGGGATCCGGTGACAGATCGGCCTGATTCAGGGATGGGAAAATCAGCAGATCGCTATTCGATGGCGGAACTGCTTAAGGATTGTGATTCCAACGGCGACAACACAGTATCCCAGTCAGAATGGAATGAGGCGAAAGCTCCCTATGAATGGCTGTTCGAGATCATTGATATAAGCAAGGATGGCCAGATTGTCGCCAGCGAATACCAGGTCTTTCAGAAGTATAAAGCGAAGCATCCGGACTGGCAGAAACGGATTAAAATCACAGGCCTGAAGTGAACTCACTGGTTGCCTGCGGGTTCTGTTCCGTTTAGTTGCTATCTGACTTCAGCAGGGCGTCGATGTCGTCGAGTTTCACGCGGAAGACTTCGGTCTGCAGCTTGTTGCGCGAGAAGGCAATATAAAGGTAACCATCATACTCGATGACGTGCGGGTATTGCAGACTGGCGATGCCCGCACTGAATTTCTTTTTCAGCGATGCGACTGCTTTGGGGAGTTCTGCTGGTGAGGGAATCTCCAGCTTTGCCAGGCGGGTGAAAGTCTTGTTGTCCGGGCTGACTGCCAGGTAGAGTTCGCGTCGGTTGACTTGGGGATGCGCGTTGAGGACGAGCACACGGTAACCGTGGCTGGTGGCCAGGGAAAACAGTTTGCTGCGGGCATTCGGGAAGTTGGAGATGACCGGGGTGTCCCAGGTGCGGCCTTCATCTTTGGAAGTCGAGAAGAAGAGCCGCTGTGATTTGCCGTTATCGCGGAAGAGTGCGTAGAGGCTGTTGTCGGGCAGGACCCAGAAGATCGGTTCGTCGGGACGGAAGCCTGAGACCTGTTTAACGCCTACGACGGGAAAGGATTGCCAGTCGTCGAGGGCTTTGACTCCGCCAATCAGCACACTGACATTGAACCGCGAATCGCGGCGAGTGAGAATCCAATTGTCGGAGGGGAGCTTCTGCGGGGGGAAGTTGTTGATGGCGTTGTCGTAGAGTTTGCCGTCAAAAACCCACTTGTCCTGTTCTGGTTCCCAGCGGTAGGCGACCAGTTCCAGGTGCTTTTTGTCCGAGGGGCCGAAGGCGCCGTGTCCCTGATATTTCGCAGCTAATGCCAGCAATTGACCATCGCGGAGCCAGAGTCCGCGGGCGATGAAGGCGTGCGGTTTTTCGGGAGTGTCGGTGACTGATTTTACTTTGCTCCAGTGCAGGCCATCGACACTGGTGGCATATTTGATTTCCTGGGTCGGTTCGTCTTCGATGCGGGGGCCGTCACTCCAGATGCACCAGAACTTGCCAGCATGATAGATGAGGTAGTTGTGCAGGTTCAGTCGCAGGTCTCGTAGATCGATCATATCTGATTTTCGAGGATAAGGACCCAGGGCCGCAGGGTTGATGATGGCATGTTCGCCTTTCAGTACCGGGAGACTTTGATAATCGATCGCCGCGGCATCGGTGCCGGAACCGGGGAGGTTCAATACCGGGACCGGAGTGTCCCGTTTCTCCTCTGCGACGGAAGGATGAAGGGCAGCAGTAATCGAGGTCAGAAGGGTAAGTGTATGCAGTAGATGTTTCATGACGGGGGTTCTTTTGTTGTAGTAACTGGCAGGGTAAAGTATCTGACGTCATGGATATCCTAATGGTGACAACACCTGAGGGGAACAGGAAATTTATAAATTCAGTGGTCAGAATTAATCAGTGAAAATGATGGTTTCCGTGGCAGTATTTTATAAAAATGGAATGGGATAGCGAATCACAGGCTGGAAATCCTTTACTGGGTATATGGTTTTTCTTTATAAGGAAAGAGCAGACAGATCGAGCATGATTAAGAACATAAGAGAATGCATCATCGTATTGATATTTATTCTGCTCTTGCCGATTCTTGTGCCTTTTTCGCTCTTAAAGAATCAACTTGAGAAGCGAAAACGCGGACAACTGGCGAGTCGATTTGTCTGTCTGGAATGTGGAAACATGATTGGCGTTGAGGCAATCCGACTGGCGGATGAACGCTGGTCTGAGATCGTAAAAATAATCATGTCAAAGAGTGATCCAGGAATCAGACTGAGACTGGTCCGAACGGTCGATGCGATCTGCCCACACTGTTGTTGCCAGTATCGCTTTCGAGAAACGGAGCAGACGTTTGTCGTGCGAGAAGTGTCTCCTGAGTGGGAGCGGCTGGAACCGAAACAGGATTCTGAATAATGAGTATGTGTTCTTTCCGTTCAGAATGGTTGTGTTCGGTGCCCCCCTGCTCTGCAGAAACTGCTTGAAGTCTAAAGTCTGGAGTGTTATTTTGAAGATGGCACTAGTCTCGATCGATGCATGACAGTCTCGCAGTTGTCTTTACTGTGTGAGGGGGAGGCTCTGCCTGAGCCGTGACGATGGTTCGCATTTCTTCCGCTTCACTCTGCGGTAAATTCATGCCGTCCCTTCACAAGTTTATTGATTCAATCAACAGGAGTCGTGAAATGATCGTTCAGGATAAGGTACAAGTTCAACTCACTTCATTACGGAAAATAGGATTGGTTTGTCTGGGGCTGGTATTGTTCGCAGCTGGTGCGACAGCATTGCAGGCGGATGAGGAGAAGCAGGCTGCGGAGAACGAAACACAACCTGCGGAAAATGAAACGCGGACTTCGAAGAATGATCCGGAACTGAAAGAAGATCTCAAGAAGCTGCAGGGAACATGGGAACTGTATCACGGCAATGAACTGAAAGGAGCTCCCAATACACGGAGTGTGAAAACTATCGAAGGAAACATAGAAACGATGCAGCGTTATAACCTGCAGGGGAAATTGTCTCGTGAGTGGCAGGTTGAATTCATCCTGCAGAAAGATGGTGATTTAAAGATTTTCACATTTTATCCCGTCGGTGGAAAGCCCGGGCAGGGCGCTTCGTTTCTGTATCGCATCCAGGGGGATCGGTTTTTCGATGTGCCGGGGATGTTTACGGGAGAAAAGTATCGCAATTATCTGCAGGAACCGGCGTTCTGGATCTGGCATCGGGTCAAAGAAGAGGATGCAAACAAGGAGAAACAGGTGAAACTGACGCCTCCGCTGCTCAATATCATCACTGTGATGCCCGGAGATCACATCTTTGTCGGCCATCGTCACAATAACAAATATCGTGAGATGAATCTGGATGAATTGCAGGAACACCTGAAGAAATATAAACCGAAACAGGTCACGCTGGCCATAGATCAGAAAGCGGACGCGGAATTCACCAAAAAAGTGATCGAACTGTGTAAAGAAACTGGTGTGGAGAAGATCGATATGAGGGATAAGATTGATGATCCGGTGGCGAAGCCGGAGGAGTAAGCTGCGTAATTTCATTGAGGTGTTTTGAATGATCCGGCGACCGGTTGACTGTCCACTGTGTGAAGCGCCTGTGGCTCTCCATTTGAATGCTGTTACTGAGCCTGTCTGTTGCCCGACATGTGGTTGCCGGATCAAGGGGGCTGAGTTACTGCTGGAGTTCTGGGAACGTGAGCGGACTATGATCGAACATATCTTATCCAGTCCGTTAACCTTCGAGACCCGGTTACGCGAGCTTGAATCTGATTCACTGGTGTTAGTGGAATTTGTGATGCTGTTGGAGGAAGAGATAACTGTTGTGGGATCTGAAGTCGAATTAGAAGCATTAAGCCAGTCGGAAACAGTGAGAGCTCTGTTGCGTCAATTATCACATATTGTCGGGTCGCGGGGAGACTGAGTTGTGTTGCAGTTGATTCGATGTTGCTACCTGACACGCAAATACAAGGGGCAACTGCAAGAATGCGAGAAACGCGTTCTTGCGGAATGTTTTTCTGGTATGGAACGTGGTTGGAATTTGGGGGACGGCATGACTGCACAACTGACAGTATTCCTTTATGGGAAAGTGGTTCGTGTAGAAAACAGACGTCTAAATGTGAGGATTGCATACCATCTCAAGAATAAAGGTGATGTCGAGGCACGCGGGATTGTGGACTGTGTTTTTGAAAACGGGGTTGTTTCTGAGATCAGACAGCAGGCGAAAATATGAAAGACTGCCTCGGAATTTCTGGCGAACTGAAAACATATCGCGATCTGGCAGAATGAATCGCCTCACATTTCCCGGCTGATTCTGTTAAGGTACCCACAGAATGAACCTGGTGGGCGAAACGCAGACTGTCACTGGCTGGAAAGAGGATTAGATGAAAAAAGAAGAAGTCGCTTTTATTGGCTGTCGACTAGTCGGATTGTTTTATGCAATCAAGGCACTGGAAACGGTGGCGTCGTTTGTGATGACGTTTGTCGCCTGGAAGACGGCATCAGCCCAGTTTTCCACATCGGTTTCCGGCATGTTTTATCTGCAGGTGATGCCTCTGACTTTTTATACCATCACAGCCTGCCTGCTCTGGTTTGGCTCAGCGACGATTGTAAAATATCTGTTGCCTGACAGTGAAATAAAGCACGCTTCCAAAAGTGTCACCGCAGAACAGATGCAGTCAGTGGCGTTTTCCGCTGTAGGGCTGCTGATTCTGACCTGGGGAATTGCCGATTTGGGAAACGTTCTGTTGCAACTGTTTCAGCTAAAGAAATCCAGCGATTTTGCACATATTCCCCTCACACTGCAGGCAGAAGGGGTGGCGGTCGCCTGTCGATTGCTGTTTGGTTTCTGCCTGGTCTTCGGTTCCCGCGGACTGAGCGGTTTTTTTACGAGGTTACGGCAGCCTGAACTGAGGTGAGGGAACTGCGTTCCGGAGTAGTTGTTGTGGAGTTATCACGGCACCAGCTTACTGTGTAATTGATTTTATTTATGACAATGGCGGGTTATTCGACTCCGGGAATGCGTGGCTGTGATATGGTACGGCGAATTCAGAATTTGATCTTCATGAACTGATAAAATTCGGAGAGTGAAAAGTCATCCATGCTGTTAAAAAAATCAGAACTGGAAGCAATTCATTCAGGGCAGATATCGGTGGTGTATCGACGCTGGAAACGTCCTACTGTGAAAACAGGTGGTACATTGAAAACGTCGATCGGTCTGCTGTCCATTGATCGCGTCACTCAAATTGATCGCTCTGCTGTCACAGTGTCTCTTGCCAGGCAGGCTGGTTTTTCATCGCGAGCAGAACTGTTGGAACTGCTGGATCAACGTGAGGGCGATATTTACCAGATCAACATTCACTATGCTGGCGCTGATCCCCGCATCGCATTACGTGAATCCAGAAAGGTCAGTAAGACCGATCTGCTGGAGTTGCAGAAGCGTCTGGACCGTCTGGACGGTGCTTCGAAAGAAGGCCCCTGGACGCGTAGAGTGCTGGGGGTGCTTAAAGAACATCCTCACCAGGCGGCCGTAGATCTGGCTGCCCTGACCGGTTTTGAAAAGGACTGGCTCAAAACCAATATTCGAAAACTGAAAAATCTTGGTCTGACAATCAGCCACCAGCCTGGATACGAGCTGTCTCCCCGCGGGAAAGTAGTATACGAAAAACTACAGAAACTGGATCAGCCCTTTGGGGCATAAGTGAGGTTTTCGCCAGGCAGTGAACCAGAAGGGGCAGCCGTTTGTCCTGCTGATAGATTTTTGCGATTGTCTCTATCATGGATCTAACGGAATGCCAGTCTGGGATGCGGATCAGTATTTGAAATTTCAGCGGGAACGGACGCAGCCGGCCATTGATCTGGCTGCGCCCGTCAGGCTGGAAACGCCGAAACGGATTGTGGATGTGGGCTGTGGTCCGGGAAACAGTACGGCGGTGCTGGCGAAACGCTGGCCGGAAGCGGAACTCAGCGGGCTGGACAGTTCGGCTGAGATGCTGGCGACCGCGCGGGAATCTCAGCCTGAGGTGCACTGGTTTCAGGCGGATATTTCCAGATGGGAACCGGAAACGAAATACGACCTGCTGTTTTCGAACGCGGTTCTGCAGTGGGTGCCGAACCATGAATCGATTTTACCCCGGCTGATGAGTTTTCTGGAGCCGGGGGGCGCGCTGGCGGTGCAACTGCCGATGCATTACGACTCTCCCCTGCACTGTCTGGTCAAGGAAGTTTCAGAACTGCCGGAGTGGTCTGAGCAGACAGCAGAGGCGCGGCAGGCGCTGGGCTCTGAATCGCGTTCGTTCTATTACGATCTGCTCGCACCGTTGAGTGCGGAACTGGATATCTGGGAAACAGAATACATCCATGTGATGGAAGGCGTAGAAGCGATTCTGGAATGGTTCCGCGGGACGGGGCTCAGGCCCTACCTGGAAGCGTTACCCGATGATCGTGAGCGCGCCCGCTTCGAAACAGAATTACTGGAACGATACACAGGCGCCTATCCGCTGCAGGCAAATGGCAAAGTGCTGTTTCCGTTTCGGCGGTTGTTTATTGTGGCGTATCAGTCTGAATAACTCAATTTTTTCTTGAAATGTGTTGATGGTGAAGTTCATGGCTTATTTGATTCTTGGATTTCTGGTTCTGCTCTGGGGAGTTGGCAATCAATGTTTCACTCGGATGGGGGTGAAACGGGGAATTGTCAGTCTGACTGCAGTGACGTATTTCAGTTTTCTGATCAGTTATCTGGCAGGCCTGTTTTATAATTTCGTTTTGTATAATACGAATCGATTTTCCACGACGATTCTGATATCGTATCTGCTCGTAGCGACAATGATCAGTTTTTTCATGGTGGCGTTATCGCTAATCACGGCTTACCTGATTCCTCAAGAGAATTCACGAACCGAATATGCCCATGAATGCCAGACTGGAAACGGACGGCTTTGAATTGCTGGACCAACTGGTCTACCAAAGCGGGAATACAATACGTCGAACCACCAGTCGAAGTGCAACGGGAACTGCTGGCGGTGCGCGTGCATCTGGATTCCTGCTCCGGTGTGAATGGGGCGCTGGAGGTGGTGCCTGGCAGCCATCGTGAACGATTGAGTGAAGATGTGGTGGGCGAGTTCAATGAAGGGGTGTTTAAAGTCTGTCCCGCCGGTCAGGGGGAAATATTGCTGATGCGGCCTCTCCTGGTGCACCGTTCCCGCGCGGCGGAACTTCCACAACGCCGCCGGGTGCTGCACGTGGTTTATTCTGCTACGCAATTACCCGATGGGCTGGAGTGGACCTGACCAAATGATATCAGAAGATGGTGAGATCAGAATTATGTCTGTATCAGATCATCCACTTCCAGCGTGACCCGCGTTGATTTAAAACCGGGGGTTTTCGAGAGAGGATCGACGGTGTGTGGAACCAGGATATTGGCTTCGGGGTAATACATCAGCGCATTGCCTGCGCGGACGTCGAATTCGCGGACCAGAATATAAGGCATCTCCCCTGCTTCGCTTTTGATCTTCACCCGCTGATCAGGTTTGAGGCCCAGACGATCAATGTCGGCCCGGTTCATCAGGATCACGTCGCGGCGTTCCTGGCCGCGGTAGATGTCTTCGTCATCATAGACGACGCTGTTGAACTGCCCTTCCGAGCGGACTGTCATCAGTCTTAACTGATTGTCATTCACGGGGATCTCGGGCAGCGGGATGGCGTGGAACTTTGCCTTGCCGCTTTCCGTGGGGAACTGGTATTCCGCAACCGCGCGGCCAGTGACGTGGAATTCCTTGTTGGATTCAATCGTCTGATGCATGTTTTCATAACCGGGAATCAGGTCGGCAATCAGTTCGCGGATGGCGGAATGACTTTCCAGTTTCTTCCAGTCGATCCGGTTATCGCCGGCAAACAGTTTCTGGCCGATCGCAGCGAGAATAGAGACTTCGCTGCGCGGACCTTCATACCGGGATTTTCCGCCATCACTCATGCGCACAAAGCTGAACATCGACTCCTGCGTGGTCGACTGCGGCTCTTCATCACGCGGCAGAACGGGGAGAATCAACGTTTCTTTGCCGGTTCCCCACACGTGTCCCGTATTGAGAGTCGTGGAGAGATACAGGATGGTTTTGATCCGGCTCATCGCTTCGAGCGCGTATTTCGTATCGGGGTTACTGCCGTAAAGATTACCTCCCAGGCAGAACGCAAAGTCGATCTCGCCGCGATGCGAGGCTTCCATGCAGGCCATGGTGTCATAACCGGGAGTCGTGGGAACCTGAATGTTGAGTTGGCTCTCCAGGCGTTCGAGCATGGCCTGTTTCAGTCCGGGTGTCACGCCGACCGAACCGAGTCCCTGCACGTTGCTATGCCCGCGGATGGGCATCAGACCCGCCTGGCGGCGACCGACCATGCCTCGCAGCAAAGACACATTCGCGATGGTTTGTACGCTGTTGGTTCCATGCAGGTGATGGGTAATGCCCATGCACCAGCCGATGACGACGTTTTTCGCGGAGATGTACTGGTCGGCAATCTGTTGAATGGTTTCCCGGTCAACGCCGCTCTGTGCGATAATCTCGTCCCAGCCGGTCTGGTTGACCTGTTCCTGGAAGGCTTCAAAGTTCTCGGTGTGTGCAGCGATGAAGCTGCTGTCATGGGCATTTTGTTCGAGCACGACCTTGGCGATACCGGTGAGTAAAGCCAGATCCCCGCCGACGTGAGGCTGCACGTACATGGAAGCGATGCTGGAACCGAAGAGCATGCTGCGGACGTCACTGGGGACCTTGAAATTAACCAGTCCCAGTTCTTTGACCGGATTGATGACAATTACTTTGCCTCCGCGTCGACGGATTTCCATGAAGGCTTTCATCAGTCGTGGATGATTGGACGAAGGGTTGGCGCCGATCAGAATATAGAGATCGGTATGTTCCAGGTCTTCGAGTTTAATCGTGCCTGCTCCTGTGCCGATGCTGGAGCCTAGACCGACACCACTGGCCTGATGACAATAGAAGGAGCAGTTGTTGACATAATTGGTGCCCATCAGGCGTGACATCATCTGAAACAGGAAGCCGGCTTCATTGGAGGAGCGACCACTGGCGTAGTAGAAGGTCCGCTCGGGACCCGCGGCTTTCAACCGTTCGACCACCAGATCCAGGGCTGCATCCCAGGAGATGGGTTTGTAATGTTTTTCGCCGGGAGAGAGCAGCAGTGGTTCGGTGAGTCGGCCGCTGTATTCAAGTTTGCGCGAGTTGAAGGATCGCAGCTGGTCGATGTTGTGTTTCGCGAAGAAGTCAGCAGCGACCGCAGGCTGCATGTCGGACGCCATTGCCTGAAACGATTTTTTACAGACTTCAGGGAACAGACCTGCTTCGTTGACCATGCCCCCTTTTTGACCGCCCATGCCTACAGCACAGGTTTTGCAGGCATTTTTGGAACGCATGGATTTCCAGAGCTTCCACCAGCCCACCCGGTTTGCCAGTTTCAGACTGTAGTTAATTGCTTTCCAGCCGCCGCCGCTTCGTGGAGCTTTCACTTTTCGCCTTCCTTTGTCGTCATCAGGAGCACACTGCAGAGAACCGGCTCAATTTCAGCGGAAGTCAATTTTTCACACTTTTACCAAAAACTGAAACCTGTTCGAGTTAGATCGAGTATATCCAAATGAAATTATGCAATCAACGAGACGGGCTTCATTTCCGTACAGTGGGTCTTGCGAGGGTTTCCAGCCAGTTGATACAATACAGCTCCTGTCGATTTCCCTTACAGGAGGAAGGACCACTTTATGTTTCGTCGCTGTGTAAACTTTTCCGTTTTATTGATTCTGGTTTGCGGAAGTCCTCTCTGGGGGGATAAGCCAACGGCGGCTCCCTCACCCGCTGATTTGACGTTTCGCCTGCCCACCGCTTCCGGTGAAACCGTAGAACTCAGCAAATCGCCTGATCAGAAGGTGACCGTCGTCTGTTTTCTGGGAGCAGAATGTCCGCTGGCGCGGCTGTATGGTCCCAAACTGAATGAACTGCATTCGACATACCAGTCGCAGGGTGTGCGTTTGATTGGGGTGAACAGTAACCAACAGGATTCGCTGGAAGACGTGCAGGCATACGTCAAAAAATACAAGATCCAGTTTCCAATGGCAAAAGACTACGGCAATGAAGTTGCCGACCGCTACCAGGCAAAACGGACCCCGGAAGTATTTGTGCTGGATGAGAACCTGGCGATTCAATATCGGGGACGCATCGATAATCAGTATCTGCCTGGGATTTCTCGAGCCGAAACGACTTCGAATGATCTGAAGAATGCCGTCGATCAGGTCCTGGCGGGGAAACCGGTTAAACTGGCGGTGACAGAACCGAACGGCTGTTTCATTGGACGCGTCAAAAAAACTGAGGTCACAACCAGCCTGACTTTCTGTAATGAAGTCGCGCGGGTGTTGAATCAGCATTGTGTAGAATGCCACCGCAAAGGTGAAATCGCACCCTTCAGCCTGACCGACTATGACGAAGTCCGGGGCTGGGCAGATACCATGCTGGAAACCATCGACGATGGGCGCATGCCTCCCTGGCACGCGAGTCCGAAGTATGGTCATTATGCCAATGCCCGTTTCATGTCAGAAGAGGATAAAAAAGTGCTCCGCGACTGGGTTGCCGGCGGCATGCCTTATGGCGATGTGAAAAACATGCCGCAACTTCCCGAGTTTCGTGAAGGCTGGCATCTGCCGGAAATTCCCGAAGCCGTCTTTGAAATGCGGAAACGACCGTATGAGGTTCCCGCAGAAGGCGTGGTGGAATATCAGTACTTTGTCGTCGATCCCGGCTTTGAGGAAGACAAATGGGTGACCGGGGCGCAGGTGCTGCCGGGCAATCGCTCCGTCGTGCATCATGCCATCGTCTTTATTCGGCCTCCTGATGGGGCCGACTTTCGAGGCATTGGCTGGTTGACTGCGTATGTGCCCGGACAGCGGATCAAAAAGCTGCCTGAAGGACGGGCCCGCCGGGTCCCCGCCGGTTCAAAACTGGTGTTTCAGATGCATTACACACCGAATGGATCGGCGGCGGAAGACATCTCCAAAGTCGGTCTGTTGTTTGGCGAAGAGAAGGAGATTACGCACGAAGTCTTCACTCTGATCGGCATCGATCAAGAATTTGAAATTCCGCCGCACACCAAAGATTTTCCAGTCACGGCGAAAGTTCATCGTATCCCGTCCGAAGCCGAACTGCTGGCGATCGCGCCGCACATGCATTTGCGAGGCAAATCGTTCCGGCTGTTTATGAAGCAGAAGGACGAGTCGGAGATTCTGCTGGATGTACCGAACTACGATTTCAACTGGCAGCATATCTACGAACTGAGTCAGCCCATGAAACTGGACGATGTGGATTCGCTGGAGTTCACGGTGAAATTCGACAACTCTAAAGAGAATCCGTTCAATCCCGACCCCGGCGAATACGTGACCTGGGGCGATCAGACCTGGGAAGAAATGGCGATTGCCTTTTTTGAAGTGGCTGAACCCCGGAAAAAGAAGCAGGTTGAAAAACCGCGGCCTCAGAAGAAATTGAGTGAAGCAGAATTAAAAAAGCGAGAAGTGGAAAGAAAACGCGACTTTGACAGACAGGCCGCTGAATTTTTCAAACGATTTGATAAAAATGGTGACGGGCATGTGATGCTGGACGAGGTCCCGCTGGCCGTGCAGCGCTATGGTCATATCCGCGACCATGATGATGATGGAGAAATTCAACTCGAGGAACTGGAATTTCCTGTCAGGAAAAACAGATGATTTCTGGTTGAAGAAAAGCGTTCGCTCTGTTCTATTTTCTGCGATATTTGATCCCCACCATTGAAAGAAAGAGAATCGAGAGTGTTTCGCGCGTTTAATCGATGTTCCGTCTGGATGGCCGACCATCCTCTCATGGTCACGCTGTTCATACTGTTGCTGAGTGGAATTGCGATCCTGGGCTATACGATGCCCGAACAGGTTCGCGACTGGTTTACGCCCGCACCGGTTGAACAGGTACAGCCGCAGAAGGCTGAAAAGCCCCAAAAAGTGCGCGAAGCGCCCCCGGATGTCGATCCGATTAGCCTGACCGACGCCGATACCATTCTGGTGATTGACTCGGAAGACTTTTTCACGCCGGAGCGAATTAAAGCGCTTCGTGAAATTGTCGAGCGGATCGAATCGCTGGATTATGTCAACAGTGTCTTCTGGCTCGATGATATTCCGAATCTGAATATCTTTGGTTTGCGGGAACCTTTGATTCCGAATGAACGGGCTTCGCAGATACGGCTGGATGCCGCCAAAGAAAAAGCAATAGCGAACCCGCTGGTCAGCGGACAACTGCTGTCCGTGGATGGCAAGACGCTGTTGCTGATGATTCAGTTCGATTGGTTTCGCGTGACGGATGACGAAGAGTGTACGACCGGAATCAAGAAAGTTGCAGCCGAGGTTGCCGCGAAATACCCGGGAGTGGATTTTTCTTTCCTGACAACCGGAAAGGTGCCGATCTACCTGACTGCCGTGCGGACTCATAATGCAAACAAGGTGAAATACCAGGTCATCGGGTACGGCATGATTCTGTTTATGGCTGTGATCCTGTTCCGCGGGATCTCTGCGGTGATCATTGTCGCGCTGGCACCGATGTTCGGCGTATTTCTGACGATGGGATTTATTCAGTTCCTGGATTTTCAGGACAATCCGTTCAACGATGTCGTGCTGCCCGTTTTACTGAGCCTGGTGGGACTGACGGATGGCGTGCACCTGATGGTCCAGATCCGGAAGCATCGTGCCGCCGGATTGAGTGGTCGAGATGCTGCCAGGCGTGGTGTCCAGGAAGTCGGACTGGCTTGCCTGCTGACTTCGGTGACGACGGCCATCGGCTTTGGATCGCTTTCCCTGGCTCATCATGAAACAGTGCGCGAATTCGGTTACAGTTGTGTGGTCGGGGTGCTGCTGACATTTATCGCGGTCATCACGGTGATTCCCCTGGCCTGCCGCACCTGGCTGGGCCGTTCAATTCACGTCGGTTATGGGAAAGGGATCATCGACCGGCATCTGGGACGGATCAGTGTGATTATTGAGATGGTTCTCAAGCGAACGCGACTGATCAGTTCACTGGGCATCGGTGTGACCGCAATTCTGATTCTGATTTCACTGACACTTCGTCCGGATGAGCGGCGTGCTAATATGCTGCCTGATGGCTCGGAGGCGGCCGTAGCATTGAGTCATATGGACCGGGCGATGGGTGGCTTGGAACATTCACGGGTGCAGGTCACCTGGGACGATGATGTTCCCTCCGATTCTCCGGAAGTGTTGATCGCCATCAGTGAAGTCGATGATCTACTGCTGCAGGAAGATTTGATCGGCCATCCGATTTCGATTCGCAATATCCTGGGGGCACTGCCCGGTGAAGGTAAGCCGGAAGAGCGGATGTCGATGATGGATCTGCTGCCTCCCCCGCTCAAGCGTGCCTTCTATACGCCGGAACGCAACCAGGCCGAGGTGAGTTTTCATGTACAGGACCTGGGGATCGCCCGTTATGGACCTACCTTCACCCGGATCGAAGCAGGATTGAAAACGATTGCCGCGGCGCATCCGCATTTTCAATTTGAACTGACGGGTTCTGCCGTCTGGCGCTGGCGGAACCTCTACCAGATTGTTGTGGATCTTGCTGCGAGCCTGGGGAGTGCCGCGATTATCATTCTGATCGTGCTGGCGTTTGCCTTCCGTTCCCTGCGACTGGGATTGATTTCTATCGTCCCGAATATGTTTCCTCTGGCTGTCACCGGTGCGTTTCTGGTCTTCACAGGGCAGGCGCTGGAGATTGTCAGTGTGTGTGCGTTTACGGTCTGCCTGGGAATTGCCGTCGATGATACCATTCACTTCCTGACCCGCTTCCGCGAAGAGCAGTTGCTGGTCGACAGTGATGAAGAAGCGATCCGTCGTGCTTTTACCGGCGTGGGGACGGCGTTGATCATGACGACGGTGATTCTGGTGGCCGGTTTCTCGACTGTAATCTTCAGCGACATGCGCGATCAGCGGATCTTCGCCATCATGAGCGGATTGACGATTTCATCTGCCCTGTTTGGAGACCTGATCTTTCTACCCGCATTGCTGGCGCGGTATGCCAAACGATCCCAGGTGCCTGCAATGGAAGATTCAGAACTGATTGTTGAAGAACCGGTGGAACAGACGCTTGTACGTGAATGATCGCATGCGTTTGCATTAACTCTTGTGTATGGCGGCGATTTCGACGTTTGCCAGTCAACAGCTTATGAAATGTCTGTTATTCTGGGCTCGGGAAAGCTGTAAGTAAAGTTAAATAATTTGACTTTACAGCCGATACACGTTATAAAGGATTCCCACCACTGTAGTTATATTCGTTGATCCTTACGAAATAACTCCCGCCCTGAAGATGTTCCCTGATATGAAGGAACAGCGATTTGTTCTACCGCGTAAATGCACTGCTGCTGCCCGGCTTGATCTCACTGTTTGCATGGAGTTCCTCTGCCCCTGCTGCTGAAGAACAGTTGACGTTTGAAAAAGACATCCGGCCGATATTTAAAGCCTATTGCTTTCATTGTCACGGCGAAGAAAAAGAGCTTTCCGGCGCACTTGATCTGCGGTTAAAGCGTTTGATTTTAAAAGGCGGAGATTCGGGAGATGCGATTTCACCCGGAAAACATGCCGACAGCCTGCTGTTTCAGTATGTAGAATCGGGCGATATGCCTCCCGATGAGAAACTGCGTCTGAAGCCGGAAGAAGTGGCTGTGATTGCCAGATGGATCGACCAGGGCGCTGTCGCAGGACCAGAGCCAACAGGCGAAGTGAAACCGGGTGAGTTCCTGATGACGGAAGCCGAACGTTCTCACTGGGCGTTTCAACCGATTCAAAAAGCAAAGCTGCCGGACGTGGCGCGGCTTGCCGAAGAACACAAATCAGAAACCCTGAACCCGGTCGATGTGTTTGTGGCCCGTAAACTGCAAGCGAAGGGACTCTGGTTTTCCGAAGAGGCAGATCGTCTGACGCTGATTCGTCGGGTTGCCTTTGATTTAACCGGTCTGCCCCCTGCTCCGGAAGACGTGAAAACGTATCTGTCAGACAAGTCGCCGAATGCCTATGAAAAAATGGTGGATCGTCTGCTGGCGTCACCGCATTACGGCGAACGCTGGGCACGGCACTGGCTGGATGTCGCCGGCTATGCAGATTCCGAAGGCTACGATGATAAAGATGTGATTCGCCCGGATGCCTGGCACTATCGCGATTATGTCATCCGCGCATTGAATGCTGATAAGCCGTGGGATCAGTTTATTCAAGAACAGCTGGCTGGAGACGAGCTGGTCAAAGCCACGCATGCCACGGCCCAGAAGCTGGTAGACCAGGATCCCGCTGTGTGTGACAAACTGACGGCGACGGGTTTTCTGCGGTTGGCTCCGGATGGAACAGGATCCGGTCCAATGGATCCTGCCCTGGCACAGAACCAGGTCATTACGGAAACAGTGAAGATTATGTCTTCCTCATTACTGGGGATGACCGTCGGTTGTGCTGAATGTCATCATCACCGGTTTGATCCGATTCCTCAGGAAGACTTTTATCGGCTGAGAGCTGTTATTGCACCGGTTTACGATGCCGACAAATGGCGGAAACCTGCCAGTCGCCGGGCGGCTTTAATGTCGCAGGCAGAAAAAGCAAAAGTCGCCGAACTGTCGGCGCAGGTCAAAAAACTGGATGAGCAGCATAATCAGATCAAGGCAGAAGTCACGAAGTTGATCTCGGAACGGGTGCTGAAGGAAGTCCCTGACGCAGACCGCGAGCGGGCAAAAACCGCTTATGATACTGCCGTCAAGGAACGAACTGCCGAACAGTCAGAGTTTCTGAAGAAGAAGTACCCGATGCTGGATCTGCTGGTGCCGGGACGTCTGCACCTCTTTCTGGCGCGCTATAAAGATGGCAAGGAACTGGCAAAACGTTATGAAGATGTCAAAGCGGAAGCGGATGAAATCCGTAAGCAGATTCCTCAACCGGAGTATATCCGGGTGGCGACCGAAGACACACAGCATCTGCCGGAAACGTTCGTTTTTTATCGTGGCGATATTTCCTCACCCGAATCAGAAAAGATTACGCCAGGTGGACTGACGGTGGTTGGCTCCAAAGCAGAGAACACATTTGCCATCAATGATCCGGCCCTGCCCACGTCTGGTCGTCGGCTGGCCTATGCCCGGTATCTGACCAGTGGCCAGCATCCGCTCGTGGCCCGTGTGCTCATGAACCGCTTCTGGATGCATCATTTCGGCCAGGCCATCGTTGATTCGACGGGAGATTTTGGCTCACGCGCTGCAACTCCCACGCATCCCGATCTGCTGGACTGGCTGGCAGCCGACTTCATGGAACATGGCTGGGAACTGAAACGGATTCATCGACTGATTATGACCTCGCGGACGTATCGGCAGACTTCCGCTTCGCATTCTGAAAAAGCGATGGCGATCGACGCTGATAACAGGCTGCTCTGGCGGATGAATCTGAGGCGGCTGGAAGCAGAATCGATTCGCGATGCGATCCTGGCCGTGAGTGGTGAACTGAATCGGGACCAGTTTGGGGCACCCGTTCCGGTCTCTCTGGCCGACAGTGGAATCATTACCGTCGGCTCGGGAAAAATCTCTCCGGATCGACGTGAATTGAAGCGTTCCATTTATATCCAGGTGAGACGCACCCAGCCGGTCACGATGCTGAATGCCTTTGATGCGCCCAGCATGGAACCCAACTGTGAGCAGCGGGTCTCATCTACGGTGGCGACTCAATCACTGGCATTGTTGAACAGCGAATTCATGCGGGAACAGTCAGTGGCGTTTGCAAAGCGCGTACTGGCGACAGCAGAGAAGCCCGCTGATGCAGCGAACCTGGTGCAGACTGCCTGGAAACTGGCTTTGAGTAATGAACCGTCGTCAGCAGAGCTGCAGGCGCTGGAGAAACACTACCAGTTGCAGTTACAGGAATACCAGGCGAAAAAAGTAAAAGCCCCCCGGCAGGAAGCTCTGACTTCTTTGTGCCATGTCCTGTTTGGTACCAATCAGTTTCTGTATATCGAATAACTCATTTTTTAGTCAGGTGTCAGACAGGTACCTGTAAGATAATAATCTCTCCGAAGGGAGTATGTTGTGTTTCAGAACAGTCATGATTATTCAAACGGTTCCCGTCGTCATTTTCTGGCGCAAAGTGCTTTCGGTGTGTCTTCCCTGGCACTGGCGACGTTGTTAAAAGACGACCAGTTGCTCGGAGCGCCTGAAAAGCCGCCCCTGGAAGAAATCACGTATGATCTGAAACCCAAAAAGACGACTCACCCGGCGCGAGCGAAATCCATGATTTCGATTTTTTGTGGCGGAGGTCCCAGTCACCTGGATCTGTTTGATCGCAAGCCGACACTGGATGAATATGCGGGCAAACGATTTCCCGGGGATGGCATTAAATATGACAATGCCGGTCAGGCAACTTCCATCATCATGCCGGCGCCTGATACGTTTGAGAAGTGTGGCGAATCGGGAATGGAGATCAATACGGCCCTGCTGCCTCACTTCGGCGAGATTGTTGATGATGTGACGCTGATTCGTTCCATGCAGTTGCCCAACATTCGAAATCATGTGGCCGGGATGCGAGCGATGACAACGGGGCGCGGACGCGAAGGCTGGCCTTCCCTGGGGAGCTGGGTGACCTATGGACTGGGCGCCGAGACACAGAACCTGCCGGCCTTCGTCGCGATCACGATTCCCCGCAATCCCGTGGGTTCGCCTTACTGGGACAGCCGCCAGTTACCTTCAATTTACCAGGGAACAGTCGTCAGTAAATCAGAACCACGGATTGCGAATCTGAACCCGATCTCACAACTACGCGGCAAGCCCCAGAGCAATCAGCTGGATCTATTAAAAGAGTTAAACCAGATTCATCTGGAACGTCACCCCGGTGAAGACGATCTGTCTGCCCGGATTGCCAGTTACGAACTGGCGGCCCGGATGCAGACCGCAGCGACCGAAGCGCTGGACCTGACGAAAGAGACTGAAGCAACTCATCAGATGTATGGTTCCAACGATCCCGTAACCAAAGAGTTTGCGGATGCCTGTATACTGGCCCGGCGTTTTGTTGAGCGGGGCGTGCGGTTTGTGCAGATCTGGAATTATGCCTGGGACATGCACGAAAACATTTTTGCAGCATTGGAATCCCGTTGCAGAAGCTGCGATAAACCATGTGCGGCTCTGGTCACCGACCTGAAGCAGCGTGGTTTACTGGATTCTACGATGGTACAATGGGGAGGCGAAATGGGACGTCTGCCGGTCGTTCAGGATCGAGGCGCGGGTAAAAAACCGGGCCGCGATCATAATACCGAAGGCTTCAGTATCTGGATGGCCGGTGGCGGCATCAAAGAGGGGCACATTCATGGTGCCACGGATGATTTTGGTCACCGGGCAGTCCAGGATGTAGTTACACAGCATGATTTTCATGCCACTTTGCTGCATCAGTTCGGACTGAAGGCGGACGAATTACATTTCGAACACAATGCACAACCCGTGGCCCTGGTCGAGCCGGGACAGGGTAAAGTCGCCGAGGGAATCTTGAAATAATCCAGCCGGGGAGAAATGATGTCGAGGCTACACTGCTTTATTTTGATGTGGGTGTTGTCGATCTTGCTTTCATACTCCCGGGCCGCTGCTGAGAATCTGGTAGTTACCTCTGACTTTCCGGGTGGATCTGCTGAGGTTGTGCAAATTGACCAGAGGCAGCGCATAATTCTGGTTCGTCCCGCCGGCGATCCCCAGTTTGGCTGGCCCTGCTGGTGGTACTTTCGGGTAAAAGGACTCACGCCAGGGGAAGAACTCACGGTGACCGTCGATGCCAGTCAGATGAAACAGGCGAACGGTCAGAAATTATCAGCAACGTGGGCATTACCTGAGCAAGCGGCATTCAGTACCGATCAACGTGTCTGGTCGCAGACGCCACCGGGCAAAAAGCAGGGAGAGACCTGTGAGTGGAAAGTAAAACCGGATACGAAAGTTGTCTGGTTTGCCTGGGGGCCTGCCTTCGTACCCGGTGATGCAGAAGAACTGGTCAAATCTCTGAGTCAGAAACACACCCATGTGACGGCTTTTGAGTTGTGTAAGACCCGCGCTGGTCGCAGTGTGCCTGCCCTGGTTGTTTCGCCCGCTGGTGAGAAAGACGAATCTCGGATGGTGATCTGGGTGCAGGCAAGGCAGCATGCCTGGGAATCCGGCGGTAGCTGGGTGGGACGTGGCTTTATCGAGTGGGCGGTCAGTGAAGATCCGCAGGCGGTAGCTCTGCGGGAAAAGACAGACATTTACTTTGTGCCTGTTATGGACATTGACAATGTGGCAACCGGTAATGGAGGCAAAAATCAGGTTCCGCATGATCATAACCGGGACTGGTCGGAACATCCGCGCTGGAATGCCGTCCAGACCGCGATGAAGTCGATTAAAACATTCGATGAACAGGGTCGCCTGGTGATGTTTGTGGACCTGCATAATCCAGGAGCGAACTCGAAGCAGCCTTTCTTTTATATTGCTCCTCCGGAGCTCAATACGGAACGTCGAAAGGCATTGCAGGATGCGTTTATCGCTGCCTGCCGCGTGGAGATGCGAGAGCCATTGAAACTGGATCGGAGCACCCCTTCGACCGGTCCGAAGTATGACAAACGGTGGAAAGAGATTTCCAGTAACTGGGTACGGAGTGTGACGCGTGAACATGTCGTCGGGATTACGCTGGAAACCTGCTGGAATACGCCACACAGCAACCCACAGGGATATATGACAGTGGGAATGCAACTGGGCCGGGGAATCGCCCGGTATCTGCAGCAGGATCCTCGTCAGTCGTCTGATTCCAAATGACTGACGAGGCTGCTGACTGCAGTCGAAGTCAATTTCACCCCGATGTTCAGCCGGCTTCGTCCAGTTTCTCGAAGACAGCTTTCATCAGCAGAGGCAGGACCACGGTCGCATCGGAATAAACTTCTGCGAAGCGTCCCCCTTCCTGGGGAGAGATGAATTTACCCCAGCTGACCCCTTCCGAGTAGGTGCAGCCTGACAGGCCTCCCCAGTGGACCGGCTCGGGGCAGATGCGGATGCCGTACTTAAAACGGGGTTCTTTCCACTCCGTACCCAGGCGGTAGTTGGCAATTTCGTAGTAGGGAGCAACCTGTTGCGCCCAGTTCCGGGGGACACCGCCGCCGACGGTAAAGATACCCAGGGTTACCGCGTCGCGCATTAAACCAGCGTATTTCTGGAGGTCAATGAACGGATTGAAGCTGGGCAGTGCCGTCAGGATTTCAGCCTGATCGAGCTCTTCCGCCGATTTGCCGGATTGTGCGATGTGTTCTGACATGGCCCAGGTGGCGACATCGAGTCCGATTTCGCTGTCCGTGAAAGCGGGGATGAAAACGGGCACGTTCTGTTCATAGGCACTGCGAAGAATTCCGCGGCCTTCGTCGACTTCGGAGAGTCGTTGTCCAAGGGCGCGGCACAGTCGCGCGGATGACCAGACGCCGTCTTCGGGTTTGGATTCCCTGAGCACGGAGCGAACGAGTCGCTCGACATTATTCAGATTGGATTCCATCTCAAGCGTATCGTAGATACGGTTGTAACCTTTTTTGTAAAGTGTTTCGTCTGAATCGTTGGGATTGTACTGGTAGTGAACCAGTCCGATTGATTCTGTCAGGCCGTGGGCAATGAGCGCCCCGGTGGCAACAACCGCATGCACCAGGCCGCGATCGATCATGTCACAGATGATGCTGCCCTGTTTGGCGACCGTCATGGCGCCAGAAAGTGTCAGGACGACTTTGCAGTTGGTATCTTCCGACATTTCCAGCAGAATGTCGTAGGCGACACCCAGTTTTCTGCCTGAAAAAGCGGTTTCGGACATTGCCTGTAACAACTCGGCAAAGGTATTGACACTGGACAGGTCCAGGCTTTTCAGTGGTTTTAAACCGTCGCCTCGACCGTCGTGGAACTCGCGTTCTCCACTCATGTTCTGCTTTCCCTGATAAATCTCAATTACCGGACGTACTTTCCCCGTCATAACGCATGACAAGTGCGCTCCATGAGTGTAAACATCAAGAGAGCGCACTTGTCGGAATGCGATTTTTTATGACAAGAATTCAACAACAGTTTTAATCTACCACTTCACGTGTGAGAACTGTAGGCAGTTCTGGTGGTTTCCGGGTAGAGTCTGGAAATGTTGAGAATTTATAGAGTGACGACCTGATCAGCTTCGCAAGTGTAGCTGGCCGCTTCCTGTAAGGCAGGTTTCCCGTTGGGGATGGGGAAGCGGGGCATCTCCAGAATGCTGACATCACCGAGGTCGATTTCTTCCCGAATATAACGTAATACGTCATTCGGGTCGGTATCGCCACACGTGAAGACGTCCAGAGCGATTAAGCCGAGGTCTGCATAGCAGTGTGCTGAACAGTGGCTTTCATCAAGAAGGCACATAGCGGTGAAGCCCGGTGCTGAATTATGACCGAAGTGATATCTAACCTGTGAAATCACAGTTGCACCAGCGCGGGTAGCACCACGCGCCATGGCTTCAAGAACCAGTTGGTCGTTTAGACAAATGTCCCGCGAGACATTACGACAATCAATGAGAAGATGTCTTCCTTTATGCAACTCATAAACCCTCCACTAGAGGTGCCTGAAAAAAATGGCATCCGATTTGAATGAAATTGTTCGAGACGATTTCGAATCGTAATGCCTATATCGGTACGCTTTTTTTAAAGTCCGAGATTATTATGTCATTGGCGAATAAAATACAAGAAATAAATTGACTAAATTGCGCGGAATTTACAAAAATCGGAAAACAGTTTTCCCGGCCTGAGCCCGCGGCGACAACTACTGGCAGGCTTTTGGGTTCGGCTGGAGAATCACTGCCCGTCTTTCGACCGCTTTTTGAGGCTGGTGAATCGCCTGTCATGCGCAGGGATTACCCGGCGCACCGCTTCACTCGCCATCCCCGTTTTCGCTGCTGTTTCTGGTGGCGTATTAACGATAAGTGTTTTCTTCGGCCCTTGTTAAGAACTCACCTCACAGCAGATCGTTACCTGCGGAGTGCTGTCCCGTCTGCTAATCAGAGGATTCAGTCCGAATAGATTGAGAGATGCCAGAGTTCAATGTGATGCCCTCTGGAATTCTCCCGGCACTTTTCCATCATGGTTGGTTCCCAGATGCCGGAAGGTGTCAGAGTGTCATAGTTCATGTTCTCGCTGAGAAAACGGGCCGCGCCATCCCCGAGCAGGAAATGGGCTCTCCCTTCATGCTTGCTCAAGAAGTTGGCGATGTGGTTTGTGGTGTCAGGCGGGTGATGCATTGTCAGCATGCCCGTCTGCCCCACGTGCCCCAGTGTCACCGAACCGGCTCCCCAAAACTTAATTAATCAGAGGTGTGTTTTACGTCTTTTTTCAGAGTGTTCTCTCTGATAAAGCTCACGACCTGTCCGGGGTGTGGATGCGTGAAGTGGTGCCCTTTTGATTTTTCCGTTCCCGTTTTCACAGAGATGATTTTGAAATTATCCTTACGGAATTGTTCGGGAACGCGGCTGAACATCAATCGTGTGTTTTCAGCCGGCGGTACGACCTGGTCGTTTTCCGAGATGATGTGCAGTACCGGAATGCGGGCTTCGGCGATGACCTGGATGCGGTCGACCGGATTCCCTTTGTAAGCGAGGGCTTCCGCTTCCGTCATGCCGTAGGCTTTCAGACAAGCCTGCCAGCGCGATTCGGAACCTTCACTGGCTCCTTTGCCGCCCGGCCAGCTTTTGAAGTCGCAGACCGGTGTATCCGCGTAAATACAGCTGACCTTTTCCGGATTGGCGATTGCCCAGTTATAAATGAACAATCCGCCGCGACTTACTCCTTCCAGCGCGACCTTCTTCTGGAATCCGTGTTTTTTCGTCAGTTCGTCATAGAATTGATTACCGTAAGAAATTGCCCGGGGGGAGCCGAACAGGTCGGCGACATCCAGGTAGGCAATATGGAAACCCTGCTTGAGCAACTCGACATCCATTTCATAATGAAAGTCAGGAAACCGGGCTCGCCAGACCCAGGGGGTTCCCGAAGCGACCTTCTCAGGGATCACCACATAACACTTCCTGTCTTCAATCTGAAAATGGTTTCGCTGGTATCCATGCCAGGTATCCTGTCTGCCTGACCACTCAGATTTCCCTGCCGCATTTGTGGAGGCAGATACTTCAAGTTCAGGTAGACATAAAATGAGTCCGATTAAGGAGATGAAAAAAATCCGAATAAAAGAAAACCGGGACTTCATAGCTGATTCTTTCTTCCCCTGGGGAGAGAGTTTGAGCAGGTTTGCGTTAGCTGCTGTAAAACAGGAATTTACGTAAGTCAAGTCGCTGCTTTCGTGCTGGTCAGGCGGCTCGATTCGCAGGCGGGTCTTGATGATTTTAACCATTATGAGACCGGGCGCCCAATGAGAGCCTGTTTTCGGTTGCAATCGCTTCCTGCGTAACGGGATTTCTGACATATAGTTTAAGAACTCAAAATAAAACAGGAAAATGATCTGAAGATCGGAAACCAGCCTGATGGGCAGTTTCTGCTTCTGTGAGGTGATCTCTTCAGGTGCAATTATTTGTCAAAGACGGATTCAGTTATGTCACTCATTCCAGCAACACATACGACAGAAACTCTGACCAGACGGTTTTCGGATCCGGTCATTAATTCTGTGATCGATGTTTTCAAATATTTTGTGGGCACGACAGCCGAACTGGAAAAGATTGTCGAGGTCGACGAAGCACCGCGCTTTGAAAAGAGTTCTGCGATTGAAGTGAATGGCCCTGGAAAAGGGATCGTGGTCGTGAATGTACCGCGTGAGCTGGTCTCACAGGCAGTGTCGATGCTGATTGATGAAGAACTGGCCGACGATGAACATGTTCTGACCGATTTTGCCTGTGAGCTATCAAATATGATCGCCGGCCAGGCAAAAAAAGCCGTCGATCACATGGGATTCCAGCTCGGTCATCCCACCGTGATCGAAACCGAACAGATCGATACGCTCTATCCTCCTGAAGCGGGTTCCCGCTGCGGGATTTTCCAGACCGGAATCGGCCCCCTGGCTGTCTATTTCGGCTTTGTAGGTCAGTTGGGTGACATTATTGACTATGAACACGAGACAGCAGAGCGGAAACGTCTGATCGTCATTGATCAGGATGAAATGAATCGTGCCTTGTTCAAAGGTTTGTTACATGAACGGTATCGTGTGCAGACAGCGGCTTCGATTGAAGAAGCGTTTATGGAAGCAGCCTTGAATCCTCCGGATCTGATTTTACTGGATCTGGATGGGGCTGAGGGGAATCATGCGGAATCCGTAAAGTACATCAAAGAGTCTCCCCTCACTCGAGGTGTGGAAGTCCTGGTGATGACTTCCAACCGTTCCACGACTTCCATTATTCAGGCGTTTAATCATGGAGCCAGTGATTATATTCTGAAATCGGACTTCACAAAGCAGATACTGGTTGGCAAAATTGAGAGGGCGTTTGGAAGAATCCCGGTTGTCAAAGAAGTCGTTTCGACTATAAATTGAACGAAACATCTTCGATAGAGCTTGTAAGAGCCCTGGTTTGATGACCGGGGCTTTTATTATTTCCCGGGAGACAGTCAGTTGAATCTGGAAGGCAAAGTCGCCGTCATTACAGGATCTGCGGTTCGAATCGGCCGCGCCATGGCGCTGTCGTTAGCGGAAGCCGGCGTTGATCTCTGCATTCATTACCACCTTTCACAAGCGGCGGCAGAGCAGACATGCGCGGAGATTCGTGAGCGGGGACGCAATGCGACACGTGTCTCAGCGAATCTCTCTGATCCTGTGACTGCAGCGGCAGTGATCTTCGAAGCAGCGCTTTCCGAGTTCGGTAAAGTGGATATTCTGATCAACAGTGCTTCGGTCTTCGAAAATAAGCGACTGTCTGATTCCACGGAGGCAGACTGGGATTCCCACCTGGATATTAATCTGAAATCTCCCTTTTTTCTTTGCCAGCGATTTGCGGAGCAGCTTCCGCCGGGGCAGTCTGGCGCGATCGTGAATCTCGTGGACTGGCGCGCGAAGCGCGCTGGTGCGGAGCATCTGGCTTACCGGATTTCCAAAGCAGGTCTGGTGACTCTCACGGAATGCCTGGCGCTGGATCTGGCACCTGCAATTCAGGTGAATGCCATCGCTCCCGGTGCTATCCTGCCGCCACCAGGGGAAGACATGTCTTACCTGGACGAGCGGGCGCAGAAGGCACCTCTGAAACGGGCAGGAAGTCCCGCTGAAATCTGCCATGCCCTGCTCTACCTGTTACGGTCTGATTTTGTCACTGGTGAAGTGCTGACCGTTGCCGGGGGAGAACAGCTCACAGGCGGTCGCGGATAAATCCACGGCTGAATTCAAGTCAGGATGAGTGCGCTTTCAGAACGGCCTGCTTCATGGTCTGCATGGTATTCTGCTGTCGTTTTTGAATCGACTGCATCACTTCTTTCAGTTTGGCATCTGCCTGGGCCTTGTGGTTATAAATCTGGATGACGCGTTCGGCAATCTGCTGTTGATTCACCTCGTCGATTTCGAAGGTCCAGTCTGTTAATCCGATGTCGTACCACATCTGACCTTTGATCGTATCGGTGGGTTGCCTGACATACAGTCCGGGTGTACCAAACGCACAGGCAATAATAGGCGAATGGCATTCCATACTCACCACCGCAGCGGCATCGCGATATAAAGAGCCCGCTTCATCAGGCAGCCAGTATTCATCGTGGGCCACGACTTTGGATTTGACATCCGCAGGCAGCGGGTCAATCACCAGCGGATGAATAATTTCAGTCTGGTAGGTCATTTCGGGACAGACGACCGCTTTCTGGCCACTGGTGCGGACCCACTCAATAATGGCGGCTCGCAGTTTGGCATGATCCTGTTCCTGGTACTGCCTGTTGACCGATTCCACTTCTTCGATTTTTTCTTTGGTCCAGCGACTGGATTTATGGATTTTGTGGTAAGGCGTATAACGTAATCGCGGGACCGCGCACAGATAGTTGCCCGGTTCGAGCTGATGTTTCTGCTGAAACGCGGCTGCTTTCGTGTCATCTGTCAGGTCAATGGCGAAGGTCGCATCGGGGGCAAAATCCTGTTGCGGTGACGTCACACCGGCTTCCTTCAGGTTCTTGAGTGAATGTGTCTCGCGTGTGAAGATGAAATCCGCGCCGGAGAGCAGTTCGTGCAGGTCGGGATTGATTTCGGAGACGGTCACCCCGTAGATGCCATAGGGTTTACCGGTCTGCTGTTTCCAGAAAGCCAGTTCGCGGCGCGAGACCACACTGGGACCGGAGCCGTGCAGGAAGAAGTCAGCTTTTTCAAATGCCTGTTGCAACTCTTTTGAATCCAGTTTCCCGTTGCGATTCAGGCGACCTTTGACAATTTTCAGTTTGGGAAAACGTTTTTGCAGCATCGGTTCCACGCCGCGATCGACACTGTTGGGCCAGAGAATGATTTCAAACTCGGGCGCATACACTTCCAGAAGTTTTAAAATGCCTGGCGAATGTCCGATATCGCCGATATTGACGGTTTGCCAGCCAGACCTGAGTAAGATTACCGGTGGGTTCTCCGCAGACTTCGCAGGTGCTGCGAACGAGGAAGCCAGCTGCAACTGGCTGGCGGCAGCAAGCCCCATTGATTGAAGCAGCGTCTGTTTAATCCAGTGGCGTCTTGTTACGGGAGTCGGGTTCATGGCGTTACTCATTCTATTTACTGTTCCTGTGCTCGTGTCTGATGCGATTAATCAATGCGTTCCTGCGAGAAGTCAGGAATTCTTCGCTGTGCAATCGGCGGGATTATGACTATAGTGATTTAACCATTGTAACTGCTCTTCCACATATGTCTGCCCTATTTTAAATGACTCTCTATAAAATGTCTGATCAAATTCATATTTCCGACTTACTGTTACGCACCATCATCGGCATCAACGATGAAGAGAGAGAAAAAAAACAGGATGTGCTCATTAATATCAGCATGCTGGTAGATCTGAAAACAGCAGGTCGATCCGATGATATCAACGATGCTGTCAATTATCGAACGATCACCAAAGAGATCATTGATCTGGTGGAAAATTCACATTTTCAACTGGTGGAAAAAATGGCAGATGAAGTGGCACGGATTTGTCTGCAGGATCATAAAGTCCAGTCAGCCCGGGTACAGATTGAAAAACCGGGCGCGCTGCGTTTTGCCCGGTCGGTGGGAGTCACCGTCGTCAGAACGCGTGAAGATGTTTCAGGAGTCTGAAATGAATCAGGTGTACCTGGCTTTAGGGAGTAATATTCGTGCAGAGTTCAATCTGCCCCAGGCTGTCAGACTGCTGGAGAGCTGTGGCAGGATTCTGCGTAAATCTTCGATCTGGCAAAGTCAGCCGGTGGGAGATGAGTATCAGGCCGATTTTTTAAACGCGGCTGTACTGTGGGAAACAGCCTGTGATGCGCAGCAAATCTGGGATGAAGTGATCCCTGGGATTGAAGCCCGCCTGCTGCGAGTGCGTGATCCACTGAATAAAAATGGGCCGCGCACAATTGATATTGACCTGGTCCTCTATAACCGGGAGCAGTTGCAGATTGCGCATCGGATCGTGCCTGATCCGGAAATCAGCAGTCGGATTTTTCTGGCCGTACCACTGGCTGAGCTGTCTCCGGAGTATCTGGTACCCGGGCTGGGTCGCCCCGTCTCAGAGATCGCAGCAGAACTTCAGGCAGATAATAACGGGGTGTTCTTCCGGCGTGATGATGTGCAGCTTTAATCTTCCAGCAGGATCAAGTCATCGCCGGGCAGGCAGGCCATTTTGAAGAACAGTCCCTGCTCTTCGCATTGCGATTTATATTCTGCAGGCATTTTCTGTTCGGTTTCATCGTCCCATTCAAGAATATAGGTTCGTTCAGAAACCTTCTTGCCGCGTACTTCGACGACCATTCCCGTCCAGCCAGCGCAGCAGATTTCCGGAAACTCCGGGACACAGACGCCTTCTTTCACCTTGATGTTTGAGCCTGCCTTGATCGTTGACGATGCCTTTTTACCCATAATTTATTTCTGCCAAAACATATCTTGTTTTATTGATATCATGTAACCAGCTGGCACGACTGCAGACAGTGTATCGCTAAAGCAACATGAATTTCAATTGAAGTCGCTTCATATCAGTCTCTCCGACACAAGAAATTAACAAATATCACAAATTAAGCACGATTCATGATGTTTTTTTTCTGCAGGGCTCAAAGCGCCGATGCTGCATTATGAGGACCTGTTGATAATTTTCAACACCAGAAGTTTTCCGGAATTTTGTAAGAAAAACACCTGCAGCAGAGAAATCCTGAGCTATTGTTTTATTGGATAATACCAGCCCCTCTTGAAACAGTTCTCCCGGCACACTGTATGTCAGCAGATTTAGACAGATATGACCATGGAGGGACATACATAACCTTTTCAAGAGATGAAGAATGTTAAAGCGGCATCGCCGAGTGGCAGGGAATCAGAAACAGTCAGAAGCACGCTCCGGTGTCACGTTAGTGGAACTGGCATTCGTGACTCCTGTATTTCTCGTGTTCGTGTACGCCATTTTTGAATTTGGCTATGCCTACATGGTTTCCAATATCATTCAGGAAGCGACACAGGAAGGCGCCAAGCTGGGGCGCTGTGAAGAAGTGACGACGGCGCAGGTGGAAACCAAAGTCAAAAACCTGCTGAATAAAGTCTTTGACGCCGACCTGGCTGAGATTATGGTCAAAGATGCCAGTCAGTTTGATACCCCGGGTGTGGATGTGTCTCAAATCAATTTCAAGACCCTGCCCGATCTCGAATTATCCAACGCGAAAAAAGCCCAGTTATTTCTGGTACGTGTTGAAGTGCCATACAAAGATGTTCGATTGCTGAGTTCGTTTTTTGTGGATCCGGTCAAAGCCGCAGAAGCTGCCGCCAAAGAAGACAGCATGGTCTTGTCCGGACATTCCGTCAGACGTCACGAGTAATCAGTCAGAGATCCATTTCCTTATTTCGGTAAGCAACTGCCTGCAGGAGCAAAATTATGCGTGTCATGCAAAATCGGAAAATTCAGTCAACCAGCTCAAAGCAAAACCGTCGCGGTGTTGCAGCGGTTGAATTTGCATTAATTGCGCCGGTGTTTCTGGCGTTGCTGCTGGGAATGGTGGCGGTGAGAAAAGCCGTTCACACCACGACGGTCATGGATGCTGCCCTCGCCCAGGCGGGTCGACTGGCATCAATGGATGCCGGGTTAAAGCTGCCCGCCGGTAAAACCCTGAACGACAAAATCATTCTCGATGTGCGGAATTTCCTGCGTGCCTCAGGAATTGAAAATGATGAAAACAATCTGATCATCACAATTACCCATGCGGAAGATGAAAACGGGGTGCCATTGGATCCCATGCCTAATCCTCCCAGCACGGGAACTGATTTTGATTTAAGTGATCCTGACAACCGCAACCGGTTATTTCGCATCGGGATTGAAATTCCAGAAGGGGCGACCAATTCCACGTTGTCCGACATCATGAACCTGGAAGGATCGATGGCCAAACCAATGAGTGGTGATCCTGTCTGGGATCTGGTTTTGAATAATGGTACGACAAAGATCGTCAACTAGTAACGCACAATTTATTTATGTGTCTGTGGCTCTATTTCAGAGTACAAGAGGGGGAAAACATGAGACAACTGCAACAACTGAAAGATGAGGAAACCAGTTCCCCGCACGACCAGAGTCGTCGCGGTGCGTTCATGGTAATGGCAGCGCCCTTCCTCGTCGCAACCATGGGCTTCATGGCGTTCGGAATCGATATCGCCGTGATCACGATGACCAAGACAAGAATGCGGAATGCCGTCGAAGCGGCAGCGCTGGCGGCGGCTCAGCAGATTACTGATGCCGTTCAGACAACAGCAGACACTATCGGTGGCAGTGACAATGTGGGCGGCGATGTGCAGGATGCGAATTCCATTGCCGTCGAAACCGCCAGGGCTGTTGCTGAAAAAGTGGCACGGTTAAACGGGGTCTATATTGATCCTGAAACTGATGTCGAATTTGGCAAACGCTACCAGGACAGCTCGGGAACATTTCACATGGTCTGGGGCGAAGGCGCCAAGCCATATAATGTGGTCAAAGTCACAGCCCGACGGGACAATAACACCGAAGGACAGCCTGATTCCCGTCTGCAGCTGTTTTTTGCCGGCTTTATGAGTGAAAAAACAGCCGCGGTCACGACGTCAGCCATCGCTTTTATTGAAGCCCGCGACATCGTGCTCGTCCTCGACTATTCAGGGTCAATGAGCTACGACAGTGAATTTGACGCAATGTCTTCTTATCGCCTCGGTAAATCGGCCGTGGAAGCCAACCTGGATGATATCTGGGATACACTGGTCGACTCCGGTGCCACCTACTCCGATACCGGGAAACTGAAATTTCCCGCATCGGGTTACGGAAAGATCGATTCTGCCAGCGGAAAATATATCAGCTCAAACGACGAGGACTATATTTATCGTGCTCTGGACCTGGATGAAGTTGACTCTCAGGGTAAATTGAAATACCCCTTCCCCCAGGAAGGCAAGAATTACTATGGAAATCTGAATGGAGAACCCTCCAGCTATAGCAGTAAGAGCCTGTGGAAAAACTATATCAAATGGGTTCGGTCAGATGGCACTGTCAACAATTACGGGTATCGCAAAAAATATGGGTACCGAACTTTGATGGGCTATCTGATCAGTCAACGGAAATTGAACGACCAGTCTGAAGATCTGTGGCGGGCTCCCATTTATCCGTTCCATGCGATGAAAGAAGGCGTGTCGCTGTTTACCGAGTTCCTCAGCGGGCTGGAGTTCGGCGATCACGTGGGACTGGTCACCTATGACGATACTTCACGTGTCCAGTCTGTTTTAAATGAACAGGGAATTCCTGAGTCTGTCGATCTGGGTGATGAACTGATTACGAATTCCTATTCTGATATCGATGCGATCCAGAGGCACAAGCAGGCGTCTCACTATGCTCCTTTCACCGGTATGGGTTATGGGATTAAAGATGCAAAAGAATTATTGCAGTCCCATGGCCGTGCAGGTGCGCGACCTACGATTCTGGTAATGACCGACGGTAATGCAAACCGTTCGCCTTCAGGCTGGTCACTGCCAGGCAGCTGGGACTGGGATAAAGTGACCGATTTCGACGATGATGGTCAAGCTGACTACTCGACGTATGATCGACACAAACAGTATGCATTCTGGCAGGCTGTGGAAGCAGCCAACCTGGGGTATACCGTACACACCATGACTGTAGGTGAGGGAGCAGATCGCGGCTTGATGCAGGCCATGGCCAAAGCGTGCAATGGAATCTGTATTGATGCTCCCGGTGGTGCCACCATCGAAGACATGAAGTCACAGTTACTGACTGCCTTCGGAAAGATTGCCGCCAATGTGCCTCCAGCGAAATTACTGGCGGATCCGGAGAGCGATTACTAGGAGAACGAATTTCGTTATGATTCGTGCCTGCTTGGGTTGATTTTCTACCTGAGTGAGAGGGGTGGCTGGAAACGGCCACCCCTTCTTTTTTTAACGCGGGCAGCAGTTCTTAAACAATCTTACCTAAAGGGGATGGAGTGGACAGTGCAGCAGAAAATCTTTTAAAATATTCTGAAAAACATGAAATTCTCATCGACGAGGAATCAGGATGTATTCATAATAATAGATATCAATGCAGTCGAATATTAAGTTTCTGACTGAGGAACAGTCAGAGTTAAACTTATCCTTCCACTACTCTCACCCTGGTTGATTTTTGCTCTGAAACAATGAGCCCTCTCAAAATCAATAAGGGGCAATGAGAAGACTCTGATCTTCTCATCACCAGAGTTATTTTAACTTGGGTTTGCCACAAGGGGGTTGAGGTTCATGTCCTGCGACAAGATCCGTACCGTTGCCTGCTTCACTGTTGCGCTGTGCGCCAGTACTGTTTCCGGTCTGTTTACTGCGTCTGCTTCTGCCGCTGATAAACAAGTCAGCTTTTACCAGCATATTCGACCTATACTCCAGGCGCAGTGTGCCGGTTGCCATCATCCACGAAATCCCGAAGGGGAATATGTGGTGACCGATTTCTCGCATTTGCTCAAAGGGGGAGAAAGCCAGACGAAAGCGATCGTGCCCGGTAAGCCGGATGAAAGTTACCTGGTTCAACTGATTACGCCCCAAGGCAATGATGCGGAGATGCCGAAAGCAAAAACGCCATTGTCACCAGACCAGATTCAACTGATACGTTCATGGATTCAACAAGGGGCCCGGAATGACTCTCCCGCGAAAGTGGAATATCGTTTCAATCAGGAGCATCCGCCGACCTACTCTTCTCCCCCGGTGATTACCTCTCTGGCATATTCACCCGATGGAAAAATCCTGGCTGTTGCCGGATTTCATGAAGTGATCTTACACGCTGCTGAAGGTGATCAGATTCTGGGACGTTTGATTGGAAAATCGCAACGTATCGAATCGGTGCAGTTTTCACCCGATGGCAAACTGCTGGCAGCCACAGGTGGAACGCCTGCGGAACGGGGAGAGATTCAGATCTGGGATCTGGCGACCAGAACGCTCAAAAAATCCATCCCTATGACATATGATACGCTGTACGGTGCGAGCTGGTCTCCCGATGGAAAGCTGCTGGCATTTGGCTGCAGTGATAATACGGTCCGTGTGATCGAAGTGGAAACAGGCAACGAAGTCCTGTACCAGAATGCCCATTATGACTGGGTGCTGGATACGGTATTTTCTACGGATGGCAGCCATTTGATTTCCGTCAGCCGCGATCGTACCACGAAACTCACCGAACTGAAAACTCAGCGGTTCATAGACAATATCACTTCGATCACTCCCAAAGCATTAACAGGAGGTCTGGCCGCCATTGATCGGCATCCGACTCAGGATACGGTACTGGTGGGCGGAGCGGATGGAGTGCCCAAGCTCTATCATGTCTTCCGTCAGTCAAAACGGGTCATCGGAGACGATGCAAATCTGGTACGCCAGTTCCCGGCTCTGAAGGGGCGGATTTTTGGTGTTGATATTCACCCCGGTGGCAATCAGCTGGTTGCGGTCAGCAGTTTGAACCATACCGGGGAACTCAAAGTATTTAATTTCGATATCGCTGACAAGTTTTCAGAGGATCTGGTCAAAATTCTTTCTGAGCGGGTGGCGTCACGATCGGCGGAAGATAAAAAGCAGATCGAGGAGATACGGAATAAAGGGGTTCAGGTTGTCAGTGAAGTCAACGTTCCGGAATCCGGATTGTACACAGTCTGTTACCACCCCGATGGCGAAGTAATTGCGACCGCCGGTCAGGATGGTCAGGTGCGTCTGTATGCAGCGAAAACCGGACAGCTGAAAAAAGCATTTGTCCCTGTTCCCCTGCAGCAGGCTGAACCCGAAGTTGCGGCTAAGCCAGGCGACAGTCAGGAAGTTGTTGAGGAGAAAAAGACTGACCAGCTTGTGGTTGTGGATATCAATGAGAAGCAGCTTCCGGAAGAATCATTCAGCAATGTGGATCCTCTGGTAAGACTGGAAGTGCAACCTGCTGAGGCCACGCTTGCCCAGAAGTATGATACGATTCAGTTTCTGGTAACCGGTTATACAAAATCAGGTGGGAAAACAGATCTGACACGTCTGGCTCAGATGTCACTCACAGGGAAAGAGATTATCAATGTTTCACAGCGTGGCCTTGTCAGGGCATTGAAACCGGGGACCGCCGAAGTCCAGTTCAGCCTGCACGGACAACAGGCGACTGCGAAAATCAAGGTCGCAGAATTTCCCGCCAGCTACAGTCCAGATTACTGGCGGGATGTGGCACCGGCGTTCACAAAAATGGGATGTAATTCCGGATTGTGTCACGGTGCGAATAAAGGGAAAGACGGCTTTAAACTGTCTTTGCGGGGAACCGATGACCTGTTTGACCTGCGTGCCTTTACAGACGATCTCAAATCGCGTCGTGTGAATCTGGCGGCACCGGAGCAGAGTCTGATTCTGCTGAAAGCCATTGCCGAAGTTCCTCACAAGGGAGGTCAGCTGGCACTGGCAGGCAATGCCCATTACGAGATCGTTTCTTCCTGGATTAAAGAGGGGACTCCCCTGAAGCAGGATGTCCCACGCGTCGCCAGTATTAAAGTGCTGCCAGAAAATCCGGTTGTGCCCCGCGCAGGATTGCTCCAGCAGTTTCGGGTTCTGGCCACTTATGATAATGGTGAAGTCCGCGATGTGACCTCCGATGCGTTTATCGACTGCAGCAATATCGAGATCGCCAAAATGCATCATGGCGGCATTGCGGAAGTGCTTCGTCGCGGCGAAGCCCCCCTGCTCGCCCGTTACCAGGGGAAGTATGCAGCGACCACTGTCACCGTCATGGGAGATCGTTCCGAGTTTGCCTGGAAACAGCTGCCTGTCTACAACTATATCGACGAACTGGTGGATGCAAAACTCAAAAAGACGAAGACACTTCCGTCTGACTTGTGTACTGATGCAGAGTTTATTCGCCGGATTTATATCGACCTGACAGGACTGCCCCCGACGATTGACGATGTCAAAGCGTTTCTCGCCGACAAACGCGACTCCCGCAGCAAGCGTAACGAATTAATCGACCGTTTACTGGGCAGTGAAGAATATGTCGAACACTGGACGAACAAATGGGCTGACCTGTTGCAGGTCAATCGCAAGTACCTGGGAACAGAAGGTTCTGAGCTGTTCCATGACTGGATCCGCAAACAAGTTGATGAGAATGTGCCTTATGACAAGTTTGTGTACAACATTCTTTCTGCTTCTGGTTCCAATAAGGAAGTGCCGGCTGCTTCGTATTTCAAAATTCATCGTACTCCCGAAGACACAATGGAGAATACGACACACCTGTTTCTGTCGATCCGCTTTAACTGCAATAAATGCCACGATCATCCCTTCGAACGCTGGACCCAGGATCAATATTACGAAACGTCCGCGTTCTTTGCTCAGTACGATTTAAAGAATGCCCCGGAAAGCAAGGGCCGCACAATTGGCGGGACCGCTGTCGAAGGGCGTAAGCCTTTGTTTGAAGTGGTGTATGATAAAAATGAAGGTGAGATGATTCACGAACGTACCGGGGTCAAAACACCGCCGGAATTCCCCTACCCGGCTGAATTCAAAACGGCTGAGAAGAAAGCAGAGGAACTGTCACGTCGTGAAAAACTGGCCCGCTGGATCACGTCGCGTGATAATCAGTACTTCGCCAAAGCCTATGCCAACCGGATCTGGGGTTATCTGACGGGGACCGGCCTGATTGAACCGATTGATGATATCCGGGCAGGTAATCCTCCCTCAAACCCGGAACTGCTGGATCGTTTGACGGCAGATTTCCTCGAACATGATTTTGATATTCGGCACATGATGCGCGTGGTCTGCCAGTCACGCACGTACCAGCTTTCCATTGAAAGCAATGAATGGAATGAAGACGACACGATCAATTATTCGCATGCCAAAGCACGGCGTCTGCCGGCGGAAGTCCTGTATGATGCACTGTGTCGTGTGACAGGTTCGCAGTCAAATATTCCCGGCGTTCCTGCCGGCACCCGTGCTGCGGAACTGCCCGATGTCGGTTTTGAACTGAAGAGCGACTTCCTGGCCAAGTTCGGGCGTGCACAACGCGAAAGTCCCTGCGAGTGTGAGCGATCTTCCAGTGTGGAACTGGGGCCGGTGATGGCGTTGATCAGCGGACCCACCGTGGGAAATGCGATCAGCGATCCCAATAATGCCATCAATCAACTGGTGCAGACCGAAAAAGACGATCGGACGCTGATCAATTCCATTTTCCTGCGCGTGTTAAATCGCCCTGCCTCTCCCGAAGAAACTCAGGCAGGAGTGAAACTGATTCAACAGCAGATTGAAAGCGAACACGAATCCCTGAAAAAGCGACTGGCTGCTTATGAAAAAGAGTTGAAGCCCGAAATCATTCAGCAGGAAAATCAGCGCGTCCAGAATATCCAGGTCGCCCAACAGAAAGTCGCTGAGTTCGAGAAAGCAATCGCCCCGCGGGAAGCGTTCCTCAACAAAGAACAACAGGCGCGGACTGCGAAACTGCAGAAAGCATTGACCGCTTATCAGAATTCGATCCAGGACAAGATTGCGGCCTGGGAGAAACAGGAAGCGAAAGGAACCAACTGGACCCCCATCAAGCCGGTTACGGTTAAAGCAACGAATGCAGCAACCCTGACGACACAGGGAGATCTGTCTCTGCTGGCGACAGGCACAAATGGAAAAGGTGATTATGAAATCGTTACGGAAACGAATCTGAAAAACCTGACCGCTGTCCGGCTGGAAGTGCTGACGGATGATTCCCTGCCGAACAAAGGTCCGGGACGTGCCACCGATGGGAATTTTGTACTCAACGAATTTGAAGTCTATGCCGCTCCGAAATCGAAGCCGGATCAGAAAACAAAACTGACGCTGTTGAATGCTCAGGCTGATTTCAGTCAGAATGGGTATGCGATTGCCACTGCGATTGACGGTAAAGTGCTGCCCCAGGGAAATGGCTGGGCCATCTCACCACAGCCGGGAAAACCGCATGTTGCCAGTTTTGATGTCCAGACAAAATTACCGGCAGATGAACAGGCAATCGTTCTGACATTTGTCATGAAGCAGCACTTTAACAGCAATTCGCATTCGATTGGTCGTTTCCGTCTGTCTGTAACGGACAGCATCGGGCCGACAACCCTCGATCAGCATCCCAAAGATATTCAGAATATTCTGGCCAAGGCACAGGATAAACGAAATGCTGCTGAGAAAAAGAAACTGCAGGAATATTACAGCAAAGCCGACACTCAGCTGCAGTCGATGATAAAAGCAGTCACCGAGAGTAAACAGCCCCGTGCGACTGATCCGGTGCTGGTACAATATCGCCAGCAGCTGCAGGCAATGCAGGAAGTGAAGCCGGTCGATCGGATGCTCACCCGCCTGCGAAGTGATGTGGAGTTGAGTACTGAACAGCTCAAGCAGCATCGCCTGATCGCCGCTCAGGACCTGACCTGGGCTTTGATTAACAGCCCGGCGTTTTTGTTTAATCATTAAGAACGATTTAAGCAGTCGTTTTAAAATATGGAATACAAAACTGAAACTGCTCTCTAACCGAACTGAGGAGATACTGAAATGCTGATCATTCCCGGTCAACCAGGCAAGGAAGTATGTGAGTCTCGAAATCAAATTTCACGGCGTGATCTGTTACGGGTGGGCGGTTCCGGCATGATGGGGATGGGACTGGGTTCCATGCTGCAACTGCAGGAAGCGGCTGCCAACAACAATGAAGGGGGCGGCCCCGGCTGGTCCAAAGCCAAGAGCGTGATTCTGATTTTTCTCCAGGGCGGTCCCAGCCACATCGATTTGTGGGACCCGAAAGAAAACGTGCCCGATAACGTACGCAGTGTCTTTAATCCGATTTCGACCAAACTGCCCGGCGTGCAGTTTACTGAACTGCTTCCCAACCTGGCGCAGAACAACGACAAGTTTACGCTGGTCCGTTCGATGAGCTACACGCCGAAAGGACTCTTCAATCACACCGCGGCCATCTACCAGATGCTGACCGGCTACACGACCGATAAAGTCAGTCCCTCCGGGCAGCTGGAGCCACCCAGTCCCAAGGACTTCCCGAACTTCGGTTCCAACATCATCCGTCTGCAGCCACCCCAGGTATCCATGTTACCGTTTGTGATGCTGCCTCGTCCGCTGCAGGAAAGTAATGTCGTCGGAAAAGCCGGTACCGCCGGATTCCTGGGACGCGCTTATGATCCTTACTATCTGTATCCGCCCGGAGACGATATGGATATGAACAAAATGGACAAGATCAGCGTCGATGACCTCAAGCTGCGTCCCGATGTGTATACCTCGCGCCTGCAGCGCCGCGCCAGTCTGCGAGATACCATCACCAAGGGTATGCCTCAGATCAATAAAGCGGTCGAAGACTATAAACTCGATAAGTATTACGCTCGTGCTCTCGATCTGGTCATTTCCGGGCGGGCCCGGGATGCCTTTGCCCTCGACCAGGAATCGGATGCCATGCGCGATCAGTATGGCCGCAATACATTCGGCCAGAGTCTGCTGCTGGCAAGACGTCTTGTCGAAGCGGGAACCCGCGTGGTGGAAGTCGTCTGGCCGAAAGTCGCGAACTCCAATAACCATTCCTGGGACGTGCATACCGGCTTAACCGATCGCCTGAAAAATCAGTCGGCTCCCATGTTCGATCAGGGTCTGGCCAGTCTGATTTCCGATCTGTACGACCGCGGTACACTGGATGAGACACTGGTCGTGGCGGTGGGCGAATTCGGTCGCAGCCCGCAGCGCGGCGTCAGTACATCCGGAAACTCGAACAGTGACGACGGACGTGATCACTGGCCTTACTGTTACACTTCCTTGCTCGCAGGAGCAGGCATTAAGCGGGGGTATGTGCATGGCGAATCGGACAAAACCGGTTCCAGCCCGCGAAAAGATCCCGTGCATCCACGCGAACTGCTGGCAACGATTTACCATTCGTTCGGCATCAATCCGGAAACGATTGTGTACAACCACCTGAATCAGCCACGCGAACTGGTGAAAGCCCAGGCCGTGACGAAACTGATGGGATAACGAAACCCACACGATCCATCCATATTTCCAGGCTCCCCTGCCCGCTGTGACAGGGGGGCCTGTTTTGTTTGTAGTGAGACATGAGAGAGAGTACGATACGCGGTTAACCGTTCTTCTCGAAAGCAGAACAGTGAAGTGTCATCCGAGATGAAGTACAGGATTCATGCCCGAACCGCTCAAGGACCGCTATGACGCAGTCTACCTCAATCGACTGGTAGAAGAACTGTCCCGTCATTCACCACGTTTCCCCCGCAAGCGTATGCTGCAGTATGTATTCGACGAAGAATGGGAGCAGCGCGAACTCAAACAGCGGATGCGACATATTACGCACGCCCTGCACGAGTTTCTGCCGAAAGATTATGGAGCCGCACTCACGGTCCTGGAACAGGCAGCCCCTTCGTTTGGTGGCTTCGAAGCGATGTTCTTTCCCGATTTTGTCGAAGTCTATGGACAGGCAGACTGGGAGCGATCATTGTCGGCGCTGGAGCATTTTACAAAATTCTCCAGCAGTGAATTCGCCGTCCGCCCGTTTATTGTGCATGATCAGCCACGCATGCTGCGTCAGCTTAAGCTCTGGTCTGCCTCGCCGGACCTGCATGTCCGCAGGCTGGCCTCTGAGGGAAGTCGCCCCCGTTTGCCCTGGGCGATGGCTTTGCCTGCCTTTAAAAAAAATCCGACTCCCGTTCTGCCGATTCTGAAACGATTGAAAGCTGATCCCAGTGAGTATGTCAGACGCAGCGTCGCTAATCATCTGAATGACATTTCCAAAGATCATCCCGAGATTGTCATCTCACTGGCAGAACAGTGGCTCGCAGGCAAACCGGAAACACGCTGGATCGTGAAGCATGGCTGCCGGACGTTATTAAAACAGGGTGATCCGCAGGCGCTGGCTCTGTTCGGCTATTGTAAACCGGAACATCTCAGCATCCGGGGCTTTCAACTCCGACCTGGTGTGATCAGTATGGGAGAACAGGTCGCGTTTGAGTTTGAACTGGTTTCACATAAAACGGAACTGGGGCACATACGCATGGAGTATGCGATAGAGTTTGTCAGGCAGAAAGGAGCACCTGCACGCAAGGTGTTTAAGATTTCGGAAGGCGTGTACCCTGACCGGTCCCGGCAGTATCGTTCCCGGCATTCCTTTAAACCGATCACCACCCGCAACTATTATCCGGGCACTCATCGACTGGCGATTATTGTGAATGGTCAACAGCTGGATCTGGCCGAATTTGAACTGCAGGAGGCCTGACTGGTCTGACTTCGTCGGCTTTGACTGACGCAGGACACTGTGAAATGTTCTTAAAAAAACGAAAAGCATCTAAATAGTCCTTGAAATTCCGAACGCTCCATGGTGTACAATGATGACATGGTCTATTGTCCTTGCAGCAGAGATGCAAAGATCCAGATAGAAGATTCAGAGTAACGACGAGAATTTAAAAAACCGGGAACTCCTGTCACCCCACAAACATCCTGGTAATGTTCTTATAGACCGCGCCAATACAAATGATATTCCACGAGTCAACAGACCCATTCATTAACTGAGGATGGATTATGTTATCTATGGGTGCGCACTTGAAACTATTCAATCTGAAATCAGTCAGGACCCAATGCCTGGTCTGGTGTGGGGCCCTCCTGCTCTACTGCCAGGTCGGAGTGGCTCAGGCACAGGTCATTATTATGAACGGTGTGGCAGTCGCCCGGGAAGCAGTGGCTGCCAACGGCGTGACTCCCCATAAAATGCCGGGCTTCAGCATCTCTGTGGATGAGAAAAAGTTGAATCTGCTGGAAGATTACGAACGCTATATCCGTCATCGGATGTGGGAAAAAGCGCTCACATCACTGAAGGAGCTCTCGGATACCAAATCGACCTCGCGCTTACTGCCGACAAAGGATGGCTTTCTGATCGATGCAGAAGACCGGGTCTTTCAGGCATTGACTGCTTTACCTGCTGAAGGCCGCGAAGCGTTTCGGCTGTTCTTTGACGGTAAAGCTCGCAAACAGTTCGAAGATCTCACCAGTTCGGGACAACTGCTCACACCCCAGGCGATCCAGGAAGCCCGCCTTGTATTTTCCCAGTATTTTTTGACGTCGATTGGGGATGATGTCGCTGATCTGCTGGGAAATGATGCGTTTGAGCAGGGAAAGTTTCCCCAGGCGGCGCGTTACTGGCGCGCCATTCTGGATCATCATCCTGATTCCAATCTTTCCGAAGTCGACCTGAATGTGAAGTATGCGCTCGCCCTGATTCGTAACAGACAGCTCGAGCAGGCTGCTTCGACCATCCAACTCATCTCTCAGCAGTATGCAGATCAGAAAGTGACTTTGGGCGGCGAATCGGTCGATCCCGTCGTTTACCTCAAAGCCCTGTTGCCGGCTGATTCTGAAAAAAACAGCAGTCACACCCTTGCCTCGACGGTGCTTTCCAATCGACTTTCCCAGCCTCTCGAACTGACTGGTAAAACGCTGCAACCCCGCTGGCAGGTCACCTTTCTGGATCAGACGGCAGAACAGGCGATCGCTAATTCCCAGTCAGATTATTATGGTCGCAGCAAATCGTATCAGACATTTGTGCCTCCGATGGCAGTGGATGACCAGCGGGCCTATTTTAATTTTTACGGGATCTGTTTTGGCGTTGATCTGCAGTCCGGCAAACTCGTGTGGCGGAATGCGAAGTTTAAAGACCTGGGCACCAACTTCAATAACTACAGCTTTCATCAGTCATCCAATCTGAACCAGTACCACATTACAGTAGACGGCGACTACGTGCTGACAACGTTGATCCCTCAGAAAGAGATGAACCGCTATCGTGCCTGTTATCGACTGATTGCTTATCAGCGGGATTCCGGGAAACAGCTCTGGCAGAGCAACCAGACGAATGAGAGTTTCATCTCCAGACCACTTATTGACGGCGACCAGGTTTACGTGATTTCTCATCAGCAGAACAATAAACTGTTGACGCTGAACTGCCTGCAGTTGAAAACCGGAAAGAAACAATGGTCGATTCCCCTCGGCAGTGTGGTTGCCGGGAATTCGTCGAATGGAATGCCCATCATGCCGATTCCGATACTGCGAAAGACGGGAGACAGCCTGCTGATTCTGACGAATAACGGCGCCCTGTTTGAAATCAATCTCTCCACCAAAGCCATCAACTGGGCATTCCGCTATCCCTACAAGGTCGATCAGTCCAGTACCAATCATTATTACGCGGCTCTCGATGAAGAAGTCCAGCTGCATTCGGAAGGACAGATGCTGCGGGATGCGAATCTGGTCTACTTTAAAGAAGCGGGAATGGATGAAGTCTTTGCCCTGGATCTTTCTGTCAAGAAGATGCTCTGGAAACGCCCGATCAAAACATCCGCGCAACTGGTGGGCATTGATCAGAAGAATTTATATCTGCTGTCCCGGGAACTGGAAGCCATTGACCGCCAGTCACATGAATTGAACTGGGCTGTCAAATTACCCGTTGCCGCCGGCGGCATGAGTGCCCTGCTCGGCCCGGACCGGTTGTGGGTCTTTACCAGCCGGGGAATCTTTGAGATTTCCCAGACAAATGGCGATGTTCTCGAGATCTATCGAGGGCACGATCTGACTTCCCTGGGAGGCTCCATCGATTTTCAGCGGGGTTTGATGCTGTGTATCTCGAATCAGGCTGTGACGGCCTACCCGGTGGGTGACTCAGATCCACCTCCCGCGGCAGAGACAGATATAGAGACAGAGAATAAACAACCATAACTTCATTGAGAACTCTTCTAACGTCTGGATACGGAATTTACTATGAGTGGTCTGTCCCCATTGATGCAGCGTCTACCCCTGTTTGCTCTGGCCGTGTTCCTCTGTGGGGGAAACATCACTCCCTCCTCGTTTGCCGACGAAGCGCAGGGCATTACCGTGATGGGGCTGGGCAGCATCGAAGCCAAGCCGTCCGTGGTAGAACTCACAGGGGTCGTAATCGGACAGGGGCAACTGGCCGGCGATGCGGTCACCAAGTTCCACGGAAATCGTCGCCGGGCGGAAACCGCTTTCAAAAACCTGAATATTCCGGGGCTGGAAATTGTCGAAGAAGGTATGTCACTTTATTCTTCTTTGAACGCCAGCCAGATGCAGGCCATGATGCGGGGAATGGCGGTCAATAATGCGGAATCTCAGGAACTGTCGGTCTCTGAAACACTCAAACTGCGCGTGACCGGTATTGATAAATTGAGCTCGCAGGAACTGCTGGAAATCATTGTGCGGATCGTCGATTCCGGCAAAGATGCAGGCGTGATTATCGGTAACGATACCTCTCCCAGTGTGCCGGGCACATACAATGCTTCGAAAGCCCGTAATACGATGGCGACCTTCAAGGTTACGGACGTGGAAAAAATGAAAGAAGCCGCTTACGAACAGGCAGTGAAAGATGCACGCACCAAGGCGGAGAAGCTCGCGAAGCTGACAGGCGTCAAACTGGGGAGAGTGCTCTCCGTCGATGGCGTGGGTGACAGTCAGAAAAATACGGCAGCCATTTATAATCAGATTATTTCACAGTACATGGCAGCAACGGGAGTCAACCAAACCGAAGAACAGGCTTCGACATTATTAAAAGCCATTCCGATCGCGGTCGCAGTACGCGTGACCTATTCCATTGAGTAAACAGAGATCGAGAGACGGGCGTCTAATGAAAACCATTGCTCTGTTAATGTCAGGTGTGCTGTGTCTGCTGCTGGTCTTACGATCGCCGGCAGCACAAGGGGAAGAAATTCTGCCCAAACACATGACACCGGCCGCCGTAAAATCAATTGAGCGAGGCCTGGCATATCTGGCCAAACAGCAGACACCTGGCGGCAGCTTTCAGACCACTCAGGATGGGAGTACCTATCCTGTCTCCATGACGTCACTGGCGGGCATCGCCTTTCTGGCGAATGGGAATACGCCCAGTCGTGGACCCTATGCCGACCAGGTTCGCAAAGCGACTGAATATGTTCTCAGCCAGGCGCAGGGAAACGGGTTGATCGCTGCGGGTTCAGAAAACGGACGCCCGATGTACGGGCATGGTTTTTCACTCCTGTTT
>NZ_CAXAVM010000027.1:0-50287 GCF_963972345.1 uncultured Gimesia sp.
CTCTGGCAACGATCAAACCTTACACCCTCGAAGAGACCTACGAACTGCTGGAAGCCATCGATTCCGGCAATGATGAACATATTATTGAAGAACTGGGGGATCTGTTACTGCAGATCGTGCTTGATGCCCAGATCGCCGCCGATGAAGGTCGATTTGATCTGACGCATGTCGTCGATCGCCTGACGCTGAAAATGATCGAACGGCATCCGCATGTATTCGGCGATGTTGCCGCAGAAACTCCCGAGGAGGTACGCCGCAACTGGGATCAGATCAAGGAGCAGGAAAAGCAGCGACGGTCGATTTTTGATGGCCTGCCTGCAGCATTGCCGGCTTTGGCGCGGGCCTCACGGATCGCAGAAAAAGCAGCGAAGGTGGGATACGATTTTCCGCATCGCGACATGCTGTTTGATAAACTGCGGGAAGAGATACAGGAACTGGCCGATGAAATCTATCCCGGAGGGCAGATTCCCCATACACCGGCCAGTGTTGAGGCGGACATCGTCGCTGACAGGGAACTTGCGGACCCGGAACTGCGCGAGCGGGTGGAAGGAGAACTGGGAGACATCCTGTTTGTGGTCGCCAATATTGCCCGCCGCTGGAAAATCAATCCCGAAGAAGCGCTCCGAAAAAGCAACAGTAAGTTTCAACAGCGCGTGCAGAAAATTGAACAGGAACTGGAACGAACCGGTAGTTCCATTCAGAAAGCTTCGCTGCAGGAAATGGAACAGATCTACCAGGCAGTCAAGCAACAGGAAAAACAGAACTCCTGAAGCATTGACCTGTCAGCAGCAATTCTGTTTCAAAATGGCAGGTCGACGCCCAGACCCTCTTCGAGCGCCAGTTCATAAACCTTGACGCCCATGGCAATATCTTCCACCGCCAGACCGACCGATTTAAACAGCGTGACCTGGTCATCTGTGGCGCGACCGGTTTCACGCTCGGCAACAATTTCACACAGGTTATGCATCAGCCGCCAGTCGGTAATCCCTTCATCCACGGGCGGCATGAAGTCGCCCGCTTCAATCTTACACTGCTCAATGTCATCGCAGACAATCACATCAGCCCGCTTAATGGTCGTGCGATCAATTTCGCGCCGCGAACGATGATTGGAACCAATCACATTCAGGTGAGTGCCTTCATCCAGGACGCGTCCGTCAAACAGCGGTGTTTTACTGCTGGTGGCACAGATCACGATATCTTTTTCTGCGGCAGTTTCATCGGGAGAATGCGAGGCGGTGACTTCGACATCGCACAGTTCGGTCATTTCTTCTGCGAACCGACTGCAATGCTCATAGTTGCGTGAGTAAACCGAAACGAATTCGATTTTGCGCGTCAGACAGACCGCCTGCAGTTGTGTGCGCGCCTGCAGCCCGGTGCCAAACAGACCCACGACTTTGGAATCGGGTCGCGCCATGTATTCGGTTGCCACTCCACTGGCAGCGCCGGTGCGCAGCTGGCCCAGAAAATCCCCTTCGATCAACGCCCGCATTTCGCCAGTCTCCTGATCGTAAATGGCAACGTGAAACTGGGCAGCCTCTTTGGTGGTTGTGTAGGCTTTCCAGCCGACATAGCCCAGATATTCACTGGCGGCAGACATCGTGTGCAGCATGATGCCGGGTGCCTTGACTCGCTGCCGGGGTTCATTCTTCGCGCGACCGGCGGCCAGTTCTTTAAAAACCTTATGTGTGATGAGGATGGATTTTTCCATATCCATCAGGGAGCGAACATCGTCTTCGGTGATATACAGTGCCGCCATGTACGGTTACCTTTGCAAGTTTAGCCTGTGTCCAGTTTAACAAAACGTCTCCAGGTCCATCTGAACCGAGTATACTCGATAAACAGACACGATGGTGACAGGTGATGCGCTCTGGAAATCACTGTCGCGCATACCCGATGTCTCCTAAAGTCGACACCACCATCCTCTTACACGCTAACGTGAAATCTTTTGATATACAATACCAGTATCAACCTGATAGTAGCCAACCGCTTCTGCAACATTCGAGGCAACCGTATTATTCTCGTCCACATGCAGTTCGAGTTTAGTGATCAGTTCATCCTGCAGGCGGCGGGCGATTTCCAGCAGTAACGACTGGCCATACCCTTTACCGCGGTCCTCTTCCTTCACGAAGACATCGGTCAGTCCGATCACCCGTTCTTCCCACTTGGGAATGTAGAGATCCAGTCCGACGATGGTGGCAGAAGCGACCGCCGGTTCACCGGTTTTGGAAGCGAGCTCAAAGTGCAGTGTTTCGAGTCGCCCCATGCGGGTCAGCCACCACCAGTTGGGCGCCTGGAAATCATCGGAAATGTTCAGCTGCATTTTGCGGCGGATATTCACCAGATGAAACTTGATCGGCGGTTTCTGGCCGAGCAGGTCACGCTGGTAAATACGGGTCGAACTAATCGGTTCATAACCCACGGCTTCAAAAAAAGGAGCCGCCAGTGGATCAGACAGCAGAAAACCAGAAGGTCGAGTCCCCCCATACAGGCCCACCAGATACGGGGAGCGCAGACCAGAGGGACCCGCGATAATATCGGTTGCCCCTTTGGATTTGAGGTACTCCTCTGCCCGTTGTACCAGCTCACGGCCGATGCCCTGACGACGGTAATCAGGGTGTACGATCACCGCACAGATCACACCTTTGGTGAAGTCCAGTGCAGAGCCTGCCTCGTTAGCACCAAAACCGGCCAGCACAAAGCCGACCTGTTCGCCATCCTGTTCCGCAACGATCAGGCCTTCCGGATCGAAGTACGGCTGCGAAAAAATCAGCACTTCAAAGGCATCGTTACTGAGACATTCCGCGGCTCCTCTACCCAGTCCTGCAGTGTGCCATAACTTCAGCAGCTGCGGTGGGTCGGTATTATGAAACGCGCGAAACTCAGTCACAAAGTTCTCTCACAAAATGTGAACGGGACTTAGAATCAGATATTCTGAAACAGGAATAGAAAAGGCCCTCCTGTGAAATCCCAAGAGGGCCTGTTGATTCCTTATTTTACTTTTTTGACAGCTTCGACAATCGCAGCAGCTGTCAGACCGTATTTGTCCAGCAGACCTTGAGGATCACCACTTTCTGCAAAACAGTCACCCACATTGACGTAAGCCATCGGGACCGGACTGGTCTGTGAAACCGCCATGGCGACTGCAGATCCCAGTCCGCCGTGTGCGAGGTGCTCTTCAGCAACCACAATCGCGCCTGTTTCACGAGCCGCTTTCTGAACCGCATCCACGTCCAGAGGTTTGACCGTATGCATATCGATCACACGCACGCTGACGCCTTCTTCTGCCAGTTTGGTCGCCGCATCGATCGCACCGGCGACCATCAGTCCGTTTGCGATAATGGTAACGTCATCACCTTCACGAACCGTATTGGCTTTGCCGATCTCGAAAGTATCCCCTTCCGAATAGATTTCGGACACTTTGGGACGTCCCAGGCGCAGGTAAACAGGACCTTCGTATTCCAGCATTGCCGCAGTGGCTGCTTTTGTGGAAACCGCATCCGCGGTGACCATCACGACCATGCCCGGCAGACTGCAGGCCAGGGAGACATCTTCGATGCCCATCTGGGAAGGACCATCTTCGCCGATGGAAATACCGGCATGAGTTCCCACCAGTTTGACGTTCATGTTCGGGAACGCGATCGACATTCTGATCTGGTCGTAAGCATTACACAGCAGGAAAGCCGCGAAGCTGGCGACAACCGGGATATGTCCCGTAGAAGCCAAACCGCCGGCCACACTGACCATGTTGCTTTCTGCAATCCCGACATTAAAGGCCCGTTCCGGATAGGCGTGGGCAAAGACTTCTGTGCGGGTTGAGTTCCCGACGTCACCGTCTACCGTCACGATTCCCGGATATTTATCACCCAGTTCTTTCAATGCATCACCAAACGCATCGCGGGTGGCTTGTCCGATTTTCAATCCACTCAATTCGCCTAAATACATAATGATCTGTCTCTTTTTTTGTATGTGTTGACTTTAGATGTTATTTGATTCGATCCGCCAGCGATCATTGCGTTCCCGAAAGTGGTTCCGGTCTGCGACACCTGCTGGCAGGGTTCTAAGCAAGAAACGCCAGAGCTTTTTCTGCCAGTTCCGGTGAAAGTGGCTTACCGTGATAGTTCACATCGCCGGTTTCTTCCAGAATGGGCAGAATTCCATACCCTTTTTTGGTCTTTGATATAATGGCTTTGGGTCGATCTGTCACTTTAGCTGCATTTTCCAGAGCTTTGACAACCGCTTCCTGGTCGTTGCCTTCAATCGTCTGTGTATACCAGCCAAAAGCAGAGATTTTTTCTTCAAAGGAACCCAGATCGAGTACATCATGAGTTGAGCCGGTCTGCTGATATCCATTCTGATCGATAATGGCAGTCAGGTTACCCAGCTTGTATTTTTCAGCGGTGGCCAATGCTTCCCAGACCTGACCTTCGCCCATTTCCCCGTCGCCGATCACGACGAAAACATTGGAACCATTTTTGTTCAGGCGTGCGCCGAGGGCCTGGCCGATCCCCAGTGAAAGTCCCTGTCCCAGCGAACCTGTTGAGGCTTCGATGCCGGGCAGACGTTTCATGTTGGGATGACCTTCAAACGGGCTGCCCAGTTTGCGGAGAGTCATGACATCGTCTTCCGAGAAGTAGCCCGCTTCCGCCATGGCTGCGTACAGTACGGGAACCGCGTGGCCTTTACTCAGAATGAAACGATCGCGGCTGTCCCAGCTGGGATTTTCGGGATCGTATTTCATAAAACCACCAAACCAGAGTGCGTTCACGACTTCCACGGCAGACAGGCTGCTGCTGGGATGTCCGCTGCCGGCTTCGGTGGTCATACGGATGATCAGACGACGAAGGACTTTACCTTTTTCCTTCAACTCTTCCAATGATAAGGCATTTGCTTGAGCAGCCACTGTGATTCCTTCAATTCTTCTAGACAGACAAAAAAGTTGCCCCGCTCCCAACCAACTTACTTCCCTCAGTCTGTACTCTGACGAACTGATTGTACATGACTGAAGAAGTGCGGTGCCGAAATCGGGTAACCGTAGATTTGAGCGGCGACAGCATTCACGCGCCACCAGGCGCAACCTAAGCGCGTCGATGTATAAAGCGTATGCTAACGAGCAAAGCTGCCAGCGACAACCATTCCGGCAGGAGAAACCCGTTTGACTAATTGGAAAAAGGGCTTACCTGACCCGATTTGTCGTTAAATTCACAAATCTCTGCCCGAACTTTCATAAGCGACAGACCTGGTCTCTCATTTCTTTAGAAATACACAACTGTTTACACGAATAGTCTTTAAAGCCTGTTAACATTCACTCATAATAGAACAGGTACTCACAGCGGAAGCATTCAAAATCCCAACAGGATTGAGGCTCTCAAGTCATGTCAGAAAAACCGTTTACAGACCAGGAACTGCTGGCCTACCTGGATGAAAGTCTCTCGGTCGCGCTGATGTCAGAAGTCGAAGCCACCCTCCGCAGTTCGGATTCATTACGGGTTCGCCTGGCAACGCTGTCACGCCAGCGAAACGATGGCGTCCATTCGGTAGGAGAAATCTGGAGACGAAATCGCCTGAGTTGCCCTTCGCGGAGCCAGCTGGGAGGCTATCTTCTGGAGACGCTGCCTTCCGACTATCACGAATACATCGAATTCCACTTACATGAAACCGGGTGCCGCTACTGCCAGGCGAATCTGGAAGATCTGAAAGCGGGACTCTCCGCGGCTTCTCAGGATTCCAATCGACGTCGCCAGAAATACTTTCAGTCTTCCGCCGGTTACCTGTCTGCTGATAAAGACGAATAAACACTGAAGCTGTCAGTCAAGCGGCCTCGATTCAAAGTCAGTTTCGTTGACCCAGCCTGCTTTGACTTTTTCTCCCTGCATATAGCGTTCATAAAAGCCACGCGTGCGGGGGTCGGAATACTGATATTTCTCAAAGACCGAACCGTTGCCCAGAACCCGCGGATCTTTCTGTGCTGTCAGTTCGTCCTGCAGCTGTTTCTTCAGAGACTCTTTCTGATCCTGATATGCGGGTAGTGTTGCGAGATTCTGCATACATTCCGGATCTTCACTGATGGCGTACAGTTCTTCTCCCGGTCGTCTGCCAAACGCCCATTGCCAGAATGCTTCCTGTTTCCCGTCGCGACGCAGTTGCAGGATCACTGACTTGGTCGGGCTGCCATCGCAGTTCAGATAACCGGTTTCGGGATTACCGGCAGGCCAGCGTCCCGGTTCGTCATTCTTGAGATACAGCATCCCCTGTTTGACGATTCCTCGAATCGGATATCCCTGATCATGGGGCCTGCCGATATCATGGCGTTCTTTGCCTATCAGAACATGATCGCGCTGCGGATTGACAATCCCTGATTTTTCTGAGTGAAAAATATCCGATAGACTCCGCCCGGTGATCGGCTGCATGCCAGCCTCTTCTGCTGTCAGGCCCGCCACTTCCAGAAACGTGGGAGCAAAGTCAATAAAACTGACATAATCTTCAATCACCCGGTTGCCGGATTGGATCCCCTGTTTCCACATGATGGCCAGCGGCAGATGGTTGGAACGCTCGTACTCCTGTCCTTTGACACGGGGAAAGGGCATCCCGTTATCGGCGGTTACGACCACCAGCGTGTTCTCCAGTTCGCCCCGCTGCTCCAGCAGATTGAGCATCCGCACAAGATGCTGGTCGAAATATTCGATTTCGTAAGCGTAATCGAGCATGTCCGTGCGAACGGTTTCGTTATCAGGCCAGTAAGCGGGAACACGATCAATGTCGGTAACTTTCTTGCCGGCTTTTTTGATACCGGCACCATACTCGTAACCACGATGCGGTTCTAATCCGCCATACCAGAAACACCACGGTTTTTCCGCAGTACTCTGCTTGAGGAACAGTTCAAAGTTCGCCGCGTAATCAATGGGCGAGATTCCACTGGCCGGGGGTTTGGTGCGTTTCTGATTGTATGCGGGCCCTACCAGATCGCGGCGTTTACCGTTCGCATCGACGGCAACCCCCGGCGCCCAGCCTTTCGCCGTCTTACCCACTGCATAACCGGCGTCTGCCAGGGATTCGACATATGTTTTGAATTCAGTTGGAAAAAATGCCATGTGATTACCGGCTGCTTTGAGCTGCCAGGAATTGCGTCCCGTCAAAATGCAGGCCCGTGACGGCGCGCACTTGGCATTCGGGGTATAAGCGTTGTTGAAGAGCAGTCCTTCCCGCGCTACTCGATCAAAGCCGGGCGTCTTGACCCAGGAACAGCCATAAGCGCCCATATGCGGAAACGAAGCATCGTCGGCGATACAGAACAGAATGTTGGGGCGTTTGTTCGCTGCCACATTTGTTTCTGCGTGGACAAGCCCAGAGGTGAATATGCTGAGAAGAAGGAGGCCCGGTACTGCAGTCAAACAGTTTTTCATTTCAACGTTTCTCCGATTGCGCCATCCAGGGTGGAAGCAGTGCTGCGTGTAAGATCAATCATTTATCTTACGCAACCAGAGAAAAGGTCTCAAGAAAGAAAGGACCGTGCGACTCAGTTACAACTGAATTCGGTAGCACCAACTCCCGCGGCGGGATTCTGCTGCAGTTCGCGGTGTTTGTTTTTGAGGAAACTTAACAGGAGATCACTGCGAAGATCGACATCCGGCTCATTCAGGAGCATCTGACTCAACGCTGGTTCCAGCCGGATCGTACCGGCGAGGGTATCACAGAGAGTGCCCAGCCTGATTTCCCGATGCAATTGATTATAGTACAACGGATTGGAAGCATGATTCATATAGATGCGGGAATAATGCTCCAGCAGTTCCAGCTGACGATGTTCGCGGTGAATGACAGGCTGATCGGCATAATAATCTGCTTTTAAATCGAGCAGCGCTTTCTGATAAGGCAACCCGGATTTCTGCAACACCACCATCTGTGCGCGACACAGGCCCTGCAGCAGAAGCGAACGGCCCCCCGCCTGCAACTGATGGGGAGTCAGCACCGAAGCGACGCAGACCGTACGGATTTCAGACTCCATAGAAAGTTCCGCGCCCGTAGCGGCACACCTCTGTTTGAGATCGACGGCGATGATACCTCGGGCCTCAAGGGCTTCATCGATCAACTGGCAGTCAGCGGGATCGGTGAGGCGAAGCGGGATGACGGCATGCGGCAGCAGCACACAACCTTCCAGTTTCAATACGGGAACCATTCCGGAGATAGTCTTTAGCTGCTGCTCGATCACTGCGGTGTCTGGTACCATAATCTATTTCCCACTCCCTACATTGAAAAACCACTCCGAGTGCCCCATACTGAGTCGGTTCATGAATCTCAGCTGGCTGGTTCAAATCATGTCAGTCAGAGTAGCACTCCATTTTGGGAATTGTCACGCAGAATATGGCTAAAAAAAAATCGCAGGTCTCAGCAGGTTCCGGTTATAGCGACTCACTTGATGACAAAAAGAAACATGCCCGCAAAATCGCACGCGGCCTGGCCCGATTGTTCCCGGAACCCGAATGTGCGCTGATCCACGATTCTCCGTTTCAACTGCTTGTCGCGACAATTCTCTCCGCACAGTGCACCGACGAACGTGTGAACGCGACAACGCCGACCTTGTTCAAGAAATATCCGACCGCAGAAAAACTGGCGACCAGTAAACAGGCTGATGTCGAAAAGATTGTCTACCCGCTCGGCTTCTTCCGCGCCAAAGCGACCAACATCCGCAAGATGGCGCTGGCCGTCACACAGGAACATGCAGGCGAGATCCCCCGCACACTCCAAGAACTGGTCGCATTACCCGGCGTCGGGCGTAAGACAGCCAATGTCGTTCTGGGAACGGCATTCGGAATTCCCAGTGGCGTCGTCGTCGATACACACGTGAAACGCATCTGCAATATTTTCGGACTGACGACCAGCAAGAACCCGGAAATCATCGAACGCGATCTGATGGAGGTCCTGCCCGAAAAAGAGTGGATCGACTTTTCCCATCGCGTCATCCTGCACGGTCGTGCCACGTGTGTCGCCCGCAGACCCCGCTGCACGGAATGCAGTCTGCTGAAAATCTGCCCGCGGATCGGCTTAAAGCCTCTGGCAGAGTGAACGCTTTTCACTGGCACATACTGGTACTTGGCTCTGTTTCCGAAAAGATCCGCCCGAACCGTTGAAAGCCGGTCCGCACCGGTTTATGGTTCCAGTACGCAGAGTCTTTTTCCAACCTTCACCATAATGAGAAGCCAATGATCCTGACCGGGAAAGAAATCAAATCACGCCTGGGCACAGATATTGTCATTGAACCCTATCATGAAAAATATCTGAACCCCAACAGCTATAACCTCTGCCTGCATAACGAGTTGATGGTCTACGAAGAAATCGTGCTCGATATGGCCCGCCCCAACCGCCTGGGCAAATATGTCATTCCCGAAGAAGGCATGGTGCTCTATCCCGGCCAGCTCTACCTGGGACGAACCGTTGAACGGACCGAAACCCACAATCTCGTGCCGCTCCTGGAAGGCCGGTCTTCGATCGGGCGACTGGGAATTTCCGTACACGCGACCGCAGGCGTCGGCGATATCGGATTCTGTGGATACTGGACCCTGGAAATTACGGTCGCACAGCCCGTGCGGGTTTACGCGGGCGTTGCCATCTGCCAGATTATTTACAATGTACCAATTGGGGAAATTGTCGAATACAACAGCGACAAATATCAGAACAACAAAGGCATTCAACCCAGCCTGCTGTTCAAAGAACTGGACCCTGCCGAATCGCGCCAGATGCGACTCTCATTTGGCGAAGAAGCTTCGCAGTAATCCGTTTTCAGTGAAGACAAAAAGCATACATACAAAAAAGGCGTTACAGTGAATTCTGTAACGCCTTTTTTTATTTGAAATCTGAGTCGCTTACACGGTCCAGGTATCTCCGGTGTTAAACAATGCTTCCAGGTCTCCTTCGCCGTTGCGTTCGGTGGCGGCTTCCACCTGGCTGTAGACAGCGTCGTTGTAGGTGGGATGTTCGACACAGCGAAAGACCCCCATCGGTTCGGGCATTTCCGGATATCGCATGCTGGCCAGCAGAAACGCCAGATTCATATCTTCTGACTTTTCATCGTGGAACAGCAGGTCGTCTTCTGTAACCCCTTTGCCCAGTTCGACCACTTCCGGCTGGTCGTGACTGTTGAGGCGAACGCCTTTATCGCGATTTTTACCAAAGATCAGCGGTTTGCCATGTTCGAGATAGATGACATTCTCTTCTTTCTGGTCCTTCTTGGAAGCAAATTCAAACGCGCCCGAATTAAAGACATTACAGTCCTGGTAGACTTCCACAAAGGCAGACCCTTTGTGATGTGCCGCCCGTTCGAGAACGGAGCAGAGGTGTTTGATATCAACGTCAACGGAACGGGCGGCGAATGTCGCGCGGGCACCGATGGCAACCGACAGCGGATTCAAAGGCCGATCCACCGAACCAAAGGGCGTGCTCTTCGTTTTCGTCCCGGTCGGACTGGTGGGAGAGTACTGACCTTTGGTCAAACCGTAAATCTGGTTGTTGAACATGATCACTTTCAGATCCACATTGCGACGCAGTACGTGCATGAAGTGATTTCCGCCGATCGACAGCGAATCGCCGTCACCGGTGATCACCCAGACCTGCAGATCAGGGTTAGCCAGTTTGACGCCCGTGGCAATTGCCGGGGCCCGGCCGTGAATACTGTGCATGCCGTAGGTGTCCATGTAATACGGGAAACGGCTGGAGCAGCCAATTCCGGAAACGAACACAAACTTCTCTTTGGGAATCCCCAGAGTCGGCAGGACTTTTTTCATCTGGGCGAGAATGGAGTAATCACCACAGCGGGGGCACCAGCGGATTTCCTGATCGCTGGCAAAATCTTTTGGCGAGAGGACAGGCAGTGTGACATCAACGCTCATTTTTAACTATCCTTAAACGCAATAACTCGTTTTTTAAACTGGTTTATAATGGTATCAGATCAGACGATGTTCGAAAACAGGTTAGTTCTCTTTGACCATCTCTCTGATTTTCTGTTTAACTTCACTGATCAGGAACGGTTTCCCCTGAACTTTATTCAGGCCCACGGCATCAGCCAGATAGGTGCCCCGAATGATCAGGCGTAGCTGTCCGGTGTTTAATTCCGGAATCAACACTTTCTTGTACTTCTTAATCAGTTCGCCCAGGTTGCGGGGGAACGGATTCAGATAACGCAGGTGGGCGTGGGCCACGGACAGGCCTTCAGCTACGGACTGTTTGACGGCGGTACGAACTGCGCCGTAAGTGCCTCCCCAGCTGATCACCAGCAGGTCACCTGATTCGGGACCCTCGACCGTCTGTTCAGGAATGAAGTCTGCAATCCCCGCAATTTTTTCTGCGCGGAGTGTGGTCATATACTGATGGTTTTCGGGAGAGTAATTCACATTGCCGGTCACATCCGATTTTTCCAGGCCGCCCACACGATGTTCGCAACCAGGTGTGCCGGGAATGACCCAGGGACGGGTCTTCTTTTCGTTCCGCAGATAGGGCATGAATTCCCCATCGGTTTGTGTATTTTCCTGAACGACGGGGATTGGTGTGAGTGACGAGATTTCCGGGATCTTCCAGGGCTCGGCACCGTTGGCAATGTAACCGTCACTGAGCAAGAGCACGGGTGTCATGAATTCCACTGCGATCCGCAGGGCTTCCTGTGCCATCTCGAAGCAGTCTGCCGGTGTCGCAGGTGCGACGAGAGGCATCGGGCAGTCACCATTGCGGCCGAACATGCACATATACAGGTCCGACTGTTCGGTTTTGGTGGGTAGCCCCGTACTGGGTCCGCCGCGTTGAACATCGACCACAACCAGCGGCAATTCCATAATCGCTGCCAGTCCCATGCCTTCGCCTTTGAGAGCGATACCGGGACCACTGCTGGCAGTAATCGCCAGATCGCCGGCGAAAGAGGCACCAATCACACTGGTGATCGCGGCGATTTCGTCTTCTGCCTGGAACGTAACGACGTTGAAATTTTTCAGTTTGGAAAGTTCATGCAGAATGTCACTGGCGGGAGTAATCGGATAACCGCCATAAAACAGCTGTTTTCCGGCCAGCCTGGCAGCGGTGACAAATCCGAAGGCCAATGCTTCGTTACCGGTCACTTTACGGTATTTACCGGCTGGCAGTTCCGCGGGATCAACGCGGTAATGCACGGTAATCGCTTCAGTCGTAATGCCGTAGTTATAGCCGGCGTGTAACGCTTTGAGGTTCGCTTCAACCAGTTCCGGCTTTTTGGCAAACTTGCTTTTGACCCACTCTTCGGTGGGGGTCGCATCGCGCTGATAAAGCCAGTACACCAGGCCCATCGCGAAAAAGTTTTTGCAGCGTTCGGCTTCACGTGGCGAAAGTCCCAGCTCGGCGACGGCATCGCGCGTCAAACTGGTCATCGGCACTTTCTGCAGCTGGTAGGCAGCCAGAGCTTCTTCATCGTCGAGCGGGTTGCTGTCGTAACCGGCTTTGGACAGGTTCGATTTTTCGAACGCATCTTCGTTGACGATCAGTGTTCCGCCCCGCTTGAGATCGGCTACGTTGGTCTTGAGCGCCGCGGGATTCATGGCGATTAAAGTGTCGACTTCATCACCGGGTGTGTAAATGTCTGAGCTGGAGAAACAGATCTGGAAACCACTGACACCGCCCAGCGTACCGGCAGGTGCGCGGATTTCTGCGGGAAAGTCAGGCAGCGTGCTGACATCGTTACCGAAGACAGCGGACACATTCGTGAACTGCGTGCCGGCCAGCTGCATTCCATCGCCACTATCACCACAAAAACGAATTACAACAGCATCCAGTTGTTCGCTGATTTTGCCATTAGCACCAGACACATCAGTGGTTGACATTCTTTTAATTACTCCCCGGTAGTCGCCTGGGTTCAGGCGGTACAGTCTCAGTTGGATGAAAAATTATTTTTAAAGGTCTGTCTTCCCAATGATCGCGACTGCCGCTCGATCAAGAGACGGGTTCGCTGGCCTGGCCCTGTTTTTCGATCACGAAAAACCAGACACTTGCTCACTGAAAAGTTGAAACCGTGGAAAACGCGATGTGCTCTCTCAGACATGGTTCGGGACTGAATTGCTTCAGACCCCGCAGAAGGAGGGAAAGACGCAGGAGTAGGCCACACTTGGTTTTCACAAATTACATGCATCATTTCGTCTGTCGGGCGATTCCTTTCAATCCCTTGCGAGCATTGAAGTTCCGGCTCCAGACATCCGTGCTTTCCATCACGGCCTGCTTACCATCACTCCATTGAACGGCAAACTCAACGTAACAGATTTATTCCTTATAATCGGCATTTTTGCACTATATTCAACACTTGGAAAGGCCTTAAACATCACATTCTTTCCTGATTCTTCAGATTTTCTCTCATGAGATGCTACAGACCCTCGCTCAAATAAAATTATAGGCAGCCTGCTCAGACATCCAACTTAAATTATACAACGACATCCTGTTTTAATTCACAGGCAGATTTCAGTTCAACAACTATTAATTATTTTTCCCTAAGTGTAATGAAAACAGGGAGTAGAAACATACGGGTTTCTACTCCCTGTTGAGACACGGTCCACAACAAACCGTTCAACTCATTTTCGTCATTGTGTAAAAATAATTCATAATATCGTGAGGCAGCTCCTGAACATCAATATTATTGAAGCCTGCCTCTTCCAGCATGGAACACGCCAGTTCTTTGCCCCAGCAGGTTCCCAGCCCCGCGCCCCCCTGGGCCAGAGAGACGGTCATGCAATGCATGGTCGAAATGGTATAAAACATCGGCCCCAGCGGATTGGTGATGTTCTGCTCCACATTGCTGGAGGCGGCAATGTCCTGCATCAGGAAGGTGCCCCCCGGTTTCAGAGCCGCATTCACTTCGCGGAGAACCTGATCCGGCTTGGCCTGATCGTGAATCACATCGAAGGCCGTAATCAGATCAAAGGTGTCAGTCAGATCCATCTGCGAAACATCCTGTACCTGGAAATTCACGTTGGTCACGCCCCGTTTCGCCGCTGATGCTTGTGCCCGGCCGATCGATTCTTCCGAGATATCAAAGCCGGTAAAGCGACTTTGGGGAAACGCCGCTGCCATTTCAATCAGCGCCAGACCACTGCCGCAGCCAATATCCAGAACTTCGATGCCTGTTTTCAGCTGGTCTTCCAGTCCGGGCACCAACGGGAGAATATGTTCGAACAGGCCGCATACGACTGAATTATAACTCTCTTCCGCCATGACTTCGTGGAAGCGGGCGAACTCCGAATAAGGGACTCCGCCCCCTTCACTGAAACAGTCGACGATCTTATCTTCCACGGATCCCAGCACGGAAAACCACTGCATCGTCGTGGCAAAGTTATTCGACCCGGCGGCCCGTGTCAGCAGGGCGGCATGCTCGGCAGGTAGAAAACAGGTCTTCAACACCGGATCGTATTCCACAATTCCGCCCGTGACCATCGCGCCCAGCCACTCGCGGACATAACGTTCATTCAGGCCGGATCGCTCTGCGATGTCCTCACTGGTGGCATGCTCCATTTCGCTCATGATGTCAAACAGCCGGGCCCGGTGACCGATGGAGAGCATGAATGACAGCGCGCTGTGATTGACGATCTGCAGCAGTTTCTGACCGAATTCGTCTGTCCGCTCCGCATCGATATTCAGATTACAGTTGTTACACATTGTGAATCCCTTTCTTTCAGATTCCGTTGATAAAAATTGTTCTGATTTCCTGTTCGCGGGGAGCCCGACATTCCCGCGCCTAAACTACTGAGCGAAGAAGCCGGCCGCATGTTACCTGTTTTTTGAAAAAAACGAGCGTGGATCCCATTTTGTCCACCAGATGCATAAAGAATCTCTTGTGCGATAGACTTACACAGGTGTCGAGTGTTAAAATAGCGTTTCTTCCGATCCGGAACACATCCGCACACAGGAGGCCGCTGATGCAGGGCAGTTTATCAGACCATCGTCTATCACGCCGCGAATTATTACGTGTGGGCGCACTGGGTACCGCCGGTCTCACCCTGCCTCAACTTCTGGCAGCACAGGCAGTAAGAGCAGAAAGTCCAGCCACCGGGCCAGCGGCGAAAGCGGATGCCTGCATCATTCTGTTTCTGAATGGTGGCCCCAGCCATCTCGACATGTGGGACATGAAGCCCTCCGGCCCGATTGAAATTCGCGGCGAGTTCAATCCCATCGCCAGTTCGCTGGAAGGGGTTCAGGTCTGCGAACATCTGCCACTGCTGGCACAGCAAATGCATTACACGACTGTGATTCGTTCGATGAATCACAGCGTGAATAATTCGCATGCGGCTGCCGTCTATGCCGCACTCACCGGACACGATCGCGGCGAACAGGGAGGCGGCGCGAAGCCCGATGATCATCCCTGCCCGGGAGCCGTACTCGCCAAACTGCGGCCCACGCCCCACGGTTCGTTACCTTATATCTCACTTCCCTACCAGACAAAAGAAGGTGCCGGCGGCCCGCTGCAGCCCGGATTCCTGGCTGGTTTCATGGGAGCAACCTACGATCCGTTCTGGGTACTCGATGATCCCAATCAACCGAATTTTCATGTCCGCAACCTGGCGCTGCCGGAGGGGCTCGCCATCGATCGCATGAACGACCGCCGCAGCCTGCTTTCGTCGCTCGACCGGGGTTTGAACCTCGATTCGAATCAGACACTGGCTTCGATGAATGATTTTCAGAGAGAGGCGTTTGACCTGTTGACATCTAATAATGCCCAGAAGGCATTCAAGCTGAGTGAAGAACCCGACAGCGTCCGCGACCGCTATGGTCGCAACATCTACGGACAGAGTGTGCTGCTGGCACGGCGGCTGATTGAAGCCAACACGCGCGTGGTCACCATGTCCTGGGCACCGGATGCGAACGCCACCTGGGACACACACGGCCAGAACTTCAACAGTCTGAAAAATCAACTACTGCCGCAATTCGACGCCGCCTGCAGCAGTCTGATTGCCGACCTCGCTGAACGGGGGATGTTGCAACGCACGCTGGTCGCCGTACTGGGTGACTTCGGCCGCACACCAAAAATCAACAACAACGCCGGCCGCGACCACTGGAATTCGTGTTACTCGATCATGCTGGCCGGTGGCGGGATCAAGCCCGGCTTCGTCCTGGGTGCCAGCGACCGCTCCGGCGCGGTTCCCACGCACAGCCCCGTCTCACCCGGCGACATCGTCGCCACCATGTATCGCCTGCTGGGTATCGACCACCAGCATCTGATCTACGACACCCTCAACCGCCCGCACACCGTCGTCCCCGAAGCCCGACTCGTGCCGGAAATTATGGCGTGAGTAGGTGTGATCTTCGTAAGGTGAAGCCTTCTGACTAAGATTTTCTGATATGTCCAATACAATTCCCGGTTTTGCTGAATTTGCACCGCAACTTGACGTGCCTCATCAGGAACTGGTCTCCCAGTTGGAAAACAGTTCCGGCCTGGGTGTATCTCTATTGGATCCGAGCGAACTATATCACTTTCCTGACAGCCATCTGCCCAGTGCGTCAGCGCTGGTATTTCTTGTTTCAGATTGTCCGGGGATTAAAAATGCCACTAATCTGATTGACGGTCTGGATTATGCACCGGAAGCGGACATCGGCATGCCCCTTCGCAGTCGGGATCGAATTGAACTGATCCTGTTACTCATTGAGTCGCTGTTCACAGACCATCATGTGTCCCGCCTATGCATTGCCTTTAGTGATATGGATCAGATTGAAGCTGTCATCAAAACCAGACAAGCAGATCTGCGTAAGACGATTTTAGAGGACTGCGAATCCAATATCATGCCCCCCTGCTCAATCTATGACATCACGGCAGACTGAGCAGTTCAACAATACTGAGTGTGAAGCGCTTTACGCCTCTTCCGCGGCGGGGAAATCTGTATAACCTTTCGCACCGGTGGGGCTGTACCAGTCCTGCATGTCAGCTTCGGGCGCGAGTTCCAGGCCTTCCGCGAACCGATGTACCAGATCGGGATTGCTGATAAAGGGGCGGCCGAAAGCAATCATGTCGGCATCACCGGCGGCGATGGCTGCTTCGGCGGATTCCTGTGTATAACCGCAGTTGCCGATCAAGGGGTTGTGAAAGACCTTGCGGAATTCGGCCAGCGTCATCGGCTCTCCCAGTTCGTGGAAGCCGAAGCCCAGGCCATCCATGACGTGCAGATAAGCCAGGCCGAACTTATCCAGCTGAGAGGCGACGTAAGTAAACTGCTCGCGATAGTCGGGAGACCCCATGTCATTGAAGTTTCCATTGGGGGAAAGGCGCACGCCCACACGTTCTGCCGGCCAGACTTCGGTTACGGCAGAGACAACTTCGCCCAGCAGACGATACCGGTTCTCTACGCTGCCGCCATACGCGTCATTGCGATGGTTGGTTTTCGACTGCAGAAACGTGTCGAGCAGGTAGCCGTTCGCAGAATGAACTTCGATGCCATCAAAGCCGGCCCGTTTCGCCCGTTCGGCCGCCTGTCTGTAATCGGCGACGACAGCGGGCAGTTCATTGGTTTCCAGTGCGCGGGGAACTTCGTGCGGTTCTTTACCTTGGGGCGTATGAATATACTCGGCGTCGATGGGAATCGCTGACGGTGCGACGTGTTTCTCTCCATTGTGGAAACTGGGATGCGAAGCCCGGCCGCAGTGCCAGAGCTGCAGGAAGATCTTGCCCCCCTGTTCATGGACGGCGGCGGGAATCTGCTTCCAGGCGGCTTCCATTTCGTCCGTGTAAATGCCGGGGCTTTCATTCCAGCCATTCGCCTGCGGCGAGATCGTGGTTGCTTCTGTCATAATCAGGCCGGCGGCGGCACGTTGGGCATAGTATTCCGCCATGATCGGCCTGGGAACCCGCTCTGTCCCCGCGCGGGACCGTGTCATGGGAGCCATCGCAATCCGGTTGGGCAGCGTGAGGTCGCCAATCGTGACGGATGTAAACAGATGAGGTGTAGACGTGGTCATCACAGAATCCTTCATATTAATTCAATTAAGCAGGAGCGCTCACACACTGCTTAATAGCGGCGCATCAGTGTAGCCCACTATGCCGGTAGAATAAAAGCTCGCGGGCTCGGGTTCGTTCAGCGGCGCGATACCAGACGGTCGTGAGAGACAATCCACTGTTGTTCGCCCGTTTTGCAATACTGGCAGTTCAGAGACCAGTTCGCAGGCTCAGGCATCAATGTTCAGGTATATTTCCACTTAAGATTGGCGATTAGCCCATGTGGCATGTGAATTGCTTTTACTACCTGAGCATCCCCTGCCTTCTATTTTGAGGATCGGAGTCCCATGAAATTTCAGCGCCTGCGAAACGTATTAAAACGTTCCGGATCAGACTTTCTGTCCGACGAATGCATGGGCAGTGGTGCGGCGATTGCATATTACACGATTTTTTCACTGCCCCCCTTGCTGGCCATTGTGTTTGCCGTGACCACCCAGTTCTGGTCAGCCGAAAGAGTGACCACGGTGATTAATACCCAGTTGGGGTTACCGATCGAACAAAGTGTCTTGCAGGCGGACAGTGATTCATCTGCTTCAGAATTTAATCTGACGAGTGTCGCCGCGCGCGCCCAGCCCGGGCAACAACAGGAACACCCTTTGTGGTCTCGTATCCTGGGAATAGGCATCCTGGTTTTTTCTGCCAGTGGTGTCCTGGCCCAGTTGCAGACTGCGCTGAACAAAGCCTGGAATGTCGAGCCCGATCCCAGCCAGGGCGGAGTGATGCCCTTCATCAAAAAAAGATTGATCTCTCTGGGGATGCTAATCGTTATCGGACTGCTGTTACTCATTTCCCTGGTACTGACCACGTTTGTGGATGAGTTTACCCGCTGGATTCAGAATGGGGAACTGACGGGTGGTATGCTCACCGTGATGATGATCATTAATGGCATCTTGACTTTAGGTCTGGCGACTCTATTATTTGCCGCGACCTTTAAGGTTCTGCCTGATGCAAACATTAAATGGAGTGACGTCTTTGTCGGTGCAGGTGTAACCGCGTTACTGTTTGTGATGGGAAAGACCGGTATCGGCTGGTATCTGCAATATTCGGAAGCAGGTTCCAGCTGGGGAAGTGCCGCGACATCCATGATTGGAATTCTGATCTGGGTCTATTACTCCTCCCTGATCATTTTGCTGGGAGCAGAATTTACCCAAAACTGGTCCATCGAATTCGGCAGCGGTCTCAAACCGGCTCCCGGAGCCATCCTGGTCACTGAAGAAAAAAACTATCACCGTACGGAGAGTGAAGTACTGCTTCGCAAAAGCTGATTCCATCGAATCGCGATCCCTCCATGATCACCTGTGTTGAAAGGCATGTATCATGATTCAGAAAGTAAAAAGCAAACAATCATCGCCAGTCAAACCCATTGTTCTGCCCGCCCGGGACAGTGCCTACCGCGCGGAACGCGCTGATCGCTTCGCGGAGTTTGAAAAACTGACCCGTTTTCTGGATGATTCCATGAGAGTGCCGGGAACCAACATGCGGATTGGCTGGGATTCGCTTATCGGGATCATACCCGGACTGGGTGATGTGGTTTCGACTGCCTTATCGGGTTATCTGATCTATCAGGCAAAACAGCTGGGCGCGTCCAACTGGGTGCTGGCACGCATGGCGGGCAATGTAGGGCTCGACTTCCTGATTGGTGCCGTCCCCGTGGTGGGAGATGTCTTTGACGTCTTCTTCAAGTCGAACCGCCGCAATTCGAAACTGCTGAAAAAACACCTGGACCGTCGCAACGCCGGTTGACAGAGTTCCTCAGTTCTTTGAATTGGGAACAGGCAATTGGGCACCGATCTGTTTGAGATGATGCTTTAAGCAGCGAGCCGATCGATGTTCGCGCCTGGTAGAAGTCAACGTCATAACAGCCCAGATCAGTCCAACCCAGATCATCGACAGGAAGAATACCACATTCCAGGGTTTTTTGTCTGAAGTGTGCCTGGTTTGCGTGATGGAAAACAGGGAGAACAGCAGTATCGTGGCCTGTATCACCAGTAACGGCATACGGTACATCATCAGTTCTTTTCTCACACCTGATTTGAATTCAGAGATCAGACTTGAACGCAACATGTCCTGACTTATCATAACAGGTCTGAATTACGCACGCATGCTTTAAGGAACATAAAAGCGATGAATGTAAAACTGGAGCAGCAGTGAATCATCAGATTTCAGAAGCGCATCATGAACCGATTGAAACCGCGGTGACAGCAATTCTGTCGGAGAACGCGGCGGCGACCGGCTTTCCTTATACGCCAGATCCTGTGAAGCTCAAGATTGTGGAGTCGGGCACAATCATTGCGGGACTGGTTGGCTTTACCTGCTGGGACTGGCTGTATATCGAGACGCTGGCCGTCGATACGGACTATCGCGGACAGGGACTGGGGCGCCGGCTGGTCCTGGAAGCTGAACGCATTGCCCGCGCGCGGAACTGCCACGCAGCCTGGGTCGACACCTTCAGTTTTCAGGCGCCCGAATTTTACACACGACTGGGTTACACTTCGTTTGGGACGCTTCCTGATTTTCCCGCCGGGCAGCAGCGGATCTTCTTTCGCAAAAGTCTGACCGAGTGAATTGTCCGTATTGGAATTGTCGGTGACCTGCTGTTTCGAGTAGCATGACGGGAGTGACATACACGAGTCGATTTATCATGCACCCATTGAAAGTCTGCCACCATGTTTCAGTACTGTTTTCTGTTTCTGTTCTCATGTGTTTTACTGATGCCGATGGAAGCGGTCGCCGCGACCGTGATTAACGCGGGCGTGGGTGGAAACCGGAGTTCACAACTCCTGAAGCGGCTGGACCGCGATGTGCTGGCGAAGCAGCCAACGACCGTGGTGCTGATGGTGGGCACGAATGACCGGCTCAACTCGGGCGGATTCATCGACATTAAAAGCTACCGGAAGAATGTGGAATCGCTGATCGACCAGATCGAAGCAGCCGGTGCGAAAGTGCTGCTGGTGACACCTCCCACGTGCCTTCCCGAACTGCTGTTCAATCGACATGACCGTAAGAAGTATGACGATCAGTCGCCGGTCGCACGGATGCAGGAAGTCCGAAGCGTGCTGCTGGATGTGGCACAAGCGAAGAAAGTGGAGCTGCTCGATTTCCACGAATATCTGATCAAACACAAGATTGCCGACGGCCAGAAAACGAGCATGCTTCGCAACCCGGCCAACAGTGGGGTGAAAGATGGCGTGCATCTGATTCCCGCGGGATACGAGCTGCTGGCAAAGCTGGTCGCCGAGAAACTGCAGGCAGGCCAGTTTGATACGACGACGGTGGTCTGTTTCGGAGACAGCCTGACGAAAGGTTCAGAGCAAGTGAATTACCCGGCGTATCTGCAGACGATTCTGAATACCGGGAAGTGACTGCCGGATTGACGGCATAGTAACAAGGAGTGCACACGATGGATGAGTTCATGCAGGCGGCGATTGAAGAAGCCGAAAAAGGACGCGATGCAGGAGGCGTGCCCATCGGGTCGGTGCTGGTTTACGAAGGCAAAATTATTGGCCGCGGACACAACCAGCGGCAGCAGAAAGGGAGTGCGATTCTGCATGGCGAGATGTCGGCGCTGGAAGATGCAGGCAGGCAACCGGCCAGCGTGTATCGCAACAGTGTGATCTACACGACACTCTCCCCCTGCCCGATGTGCAGCGGTGCGATTCGCCTGTACCAGATACCCCGCGTCGTGATTGGCGAAAACCAGACCTACCTGGGAGACGAACGCCTGCTGAAATCGAGCGGCATCGAAATCGAAGTGCTGCAGGACCCACACTGCATTCAACTGATGGAAGAGTTCATCGCCGCCCACCCCGAGATGTGGAACGAAGACATCGGAGAGTGAAGGCATGGAACAGATAGACAAAGACGCTGATTCGCCCCGCTCCTTTCGGGCAGCCACGGCGTTTGTTTCGCTGATGATTTTTCTACAATGGTGTGTGCTGGACTTTTATACCGTGCGCATGATTCCGTATCCGGAACAGGTTCACGACAATGAGTGGATGATTCTAATATTTCCGGTCCTACCCTCGATTATCCTCTTTGCATGGTCGAAGAGGTCACGTAGTCTGCTGACGCCTGGTGTGATCGTAGGCGCGATTCTCCTGGGCATCGTGCTCAGCATTCCACTGATCGGGTTTTTCGGTGTGAATTTTCATCTATCAATTGGTGGCCAGCTTTAATGTCCTTTGGATTTATCAACGGTGGATGGGACATCCTGTTAACTCTCCTCCGTTTGTATCGTTCCTTCACCGCGATCAAGAACTTCACGGATTGCAATCGCCAGTTCATCGATGGAATGAAAATTCGTCGTCGAAAACTCAAATGACTGTGGTTCCTTCTGCCGAGAAGCAATTGCCGGTCTGACAACTGCGAACTGGAAAGTCGGCTCTAACTGATCGACGTGCAGATCACTAATCAGGTCCACGTCCCGTGCCACCTTACAGGCTGGGACATCAAAGAATTGCGCGATCGTTCCTCTTAGCTCAAGTAACAGCGAGGTATCTTCGCATGGTCTGGCTGACAGAAACTGTTCGTCGGTCGAGTCCCAGGAGACGAGTAAATTGTCACGGACTTTCTTTATCGTGGCAGAGTACCTGGCAGAATCCCGGCTGAAGAGCAGAATCGCAGCAAAAAACGTACAGAAGGCAGGTACCGCAGCCACCCCCAGACGTTCGAACCAGGTCACGTCTGGAATAAAGAGTGAGGCCACGAATCCGATCACGAACGGCACAACAGCTAACAGTCCGGAGAAAATCAAGAGGAATCGCATTGAAATGCTCCTAAAGAGACCGAACCTCTTTTTCTCCTGTGTTGAGTTCTCGAATGATACGACAGGGATTGCCGGCGGCGAATACATTTTCGGGAATGTCCTTTGTCACTACGCTGCCTGCACCAATCACCGTTCCTGATCCAATCGAGACGCCGGGGCAGATGATCGCTCCACCGCCAACCCAGACATCGGAGCCAATCGACACAGGCTTGCCGAACTCCTGTGTGCGACGCAGTTCCGCCTGCATGGGATGTGTGGCTGCGTAAATCTGGACGGCGGGACCGAAAAAGGAATAGTCGCCGATCCGCACTTCGCAAACGTCGAGCACAACACAGTTGAAATTGAAATAGACGCGTTCGCCGAGATAGAGATTGCTGCCATAGTCGCAGAAGAAAGGGGGCTGCAGCCAGACCGAATCACCGCCACTGCCTAACAGTTTATTCAAGATCTGACGGCGCGTATCCTGTTCCCGCTCCCGGGTGGCGTTGAGGTCCTGACAAAGATCGCGGGCACGCTCCCGCGCCTGGACCAGTTCGGGGTCGAGGGCATCATAAAGCGCGCCAGACAACATCTTCTCCCGCTCTGTTTTCATGGTATTGTCTTCACGTTTTCTTTCGTGTACTCAAGCCGCCGACGAGTCTGTAAAGATTAATCAGCGTCAGGGGCCAGGCCACCTTGTCCGGCTGTGCTCGGCCCGGATTACATCCGGGCTTTCCCAGTTCTTTCTTATGGCTGGTTTTGAGTTTTTCGTGGTCGATATTTCTGATTGGGATGTTTCATTCTGTTTCCATTGTGTGCGATGTTGAGTTGATACTCCCCAGGCGGGCGGACACATGGGTCGCGCCCCTACGGCGAAAAGGTGGGCTTTGTTGTTCTGAATTGTGCGTTTGCCCTGACAGTTTCCTGTTGTCTGCGACAACCCCGAATTACATTCGGGGCTACCCCGGCTTCTGGTCTGGTGATTTTTTCGCGGTTCATCAAGTTTATAAAAACCTGCTGATGGATCACGACTCTTTGCCACTTGAACTCAGAGTTGCTACTTCTCTACTTTGTTCGCACCAGCACGCGCAATCGTTTGACTTCGTATTGTGAGGCATTTGATGTAAACGTCCAGTCGCGGGTACGGCCGTCACTGCTACTGTTGCCGATGCCGATGTCTGCAGAGGGGCCGCCCTTCCACTGGTTGATCGCAAACAGCGTCTGCTTTGCTTCATAGTTGTGGACCTGCATGCAGCCGTATCCGTCAGCGGGATCGGCAAATTCATCGCCGAAATCCCAGAGCGTAGCGCTGGCGTTGGGAATGTTCTTGGCATTCAATGGACCATAGTTGCCGGACCAGAATTCGATGTTGCCGCCAGGCAGACCGTTACCCGTCACGATGTCGGCGACATTGGAGACCACGTTGAGATTGTTCACTTTCGTTTGAAAGCGGGCTTTGCTGTCGAGTGTGGGAACGCCGATCTGCTTGACATCGTCAGTGAAGGCATCCATGGAGACATATACGTATTGGGTTTCTTCACCGATCTTCTGCAGTTCCAGGAAGTAGGCGATGCGGTCGAAGGGCGTTTTGAAATCGCCACTCGCATCGGTTGTGTAATTGATTGTTCTGCCCAGATGTTTCAGATCGAGATCGTAGATCAACTTGTACTCTTTTGATTCGTCGACTTTGAGGGACATCCAGTCGCGTTCGGGAACTTCGCCTGCCCGGAAAGGTGCCGCCGGCAGACCTTCTTTGTTGGACAGGTTGGGTTCCGCCAGTTTATTCCAGCCAAACCGCATAGCGGCTGCCTGTTTGACTTTGGGTGAAGAGAGAATCACCGAGTCCCCTTCAATGACGGCTTCTGCGGGAACGAAGTCGGTTTCTTCGCCGATGATTTCAAACCAGTTGAGCGGTTTGCCGTCGCGCGATACCAGTCCGCTGCCGACATGATCGAAGGTCACACGCAGTTTGGCTCCTTCTTTCTGGAGCGATTTGAAGACGGGCCCGGAATGTACGAGACCTTTCTGACCATACGTCTGTGCCAATGCGATCAACGCCAGACGTTCGCCGACATCCTGCTTGTTGGTGGGATGGATGTCTTTCAGGTCGCCGATATCGTGAATGACGACCTGTCCGGTATGGGGAATTTCCAGCGCCTTGTTCTGTGCTTCCCAGAAGACCGGCAGAATACTGGGCGATTCACTGCCGTACTGAAAGGGAGCAATCTGAACGTAGAGGAACGGGAATTCACCCTGGTTCCAGACTTCCCGCCAGCCGCCAATGAGGGCTTTCATTTTTTCATAATACAGCATGCCTTCACTGTGATTGGATTCGCCCTGATACCAGATGGCACCCCGAATCGCATACGGTACGAGAGGATGAATCATCCCGTTATACAGTGTAGTCGGCGAAGTGTGACTGGTGAGTGGCTGAATGGCGGAGGGATACTCGGGCGGTGGTGTGAGTGGAGTTTCCGCTTTCAATGCGGTTTTTGCTTCCGCCGTCCAGTTTTCCAGGCCCTTCAGATAAGTGCCTAGCGTCGCCTGATAGGCGGTGTTGGCAGGATTAGTGAGTTGCACCTGTTTTTCGATGTCGGCCAGCGCGGGAACCTGTGCGAAGCCAGCGGGGGGTGTCCAGGGTTCAATCCGGGTGCCACCCCAGGAAGAGTTGATCAGCCCGATGGGAACATTGAGTTCCTTGTGTAATTTGCGACCGAAGAAGTAACCGGCTGCGGTATAGCCGCCGACTGTCTCGGGCGAACAGACGGTCCAGGTGGCATCGACATCTGACTGCGGAAAGCCCTGGGGAACCCTGGGAATTTTGATGTGACGAATCAGCGTGTAGATGGCGGCTGCTTTCTCTTCTTCGAAATTGTTACTGCGGGAAACCGGCCATTCCATATTCGACTGTCCCGAGCAGAGCCAGACCTCGCCGATCAGAACGTCTGAAAATGTGATCGTATTTTTTTCTCTGACCATGAGCGTCACGGGATCGCCGATCAGCTGGGGCGGCATGCGTACCATCCACTCGCCCGAGGCATTGGCCACCGTGGACGCAATGGAAGTGCCCAGTTTGACAGAGACCTCATTCCCCGGATCCGCCCAGCCCCAGATGGGCACAGGCTGACCGCGCTGCAGGACCATGTGATCGCCAAAAATGTGGGGCAACCGGACCTCTGCCTGAAGCTGAGCGGCAAAACAAAACAGGACATAGCAGGTCACAGCGAGCAGTGAGACACGATTAAATTTCATTATGGTTTCAATTCATCTGGAGTCATTCAGAGTGGGACAGCAGGAGACGAAGCAGTTGGAATGAATATCATTCTCTATATAAAATAAAATGATCCATAATTTTTGTACATGACGCAAGGGAAACATCCTGATTCGAATCTTTTGCATGCCATCACATACCCCACAGGTGGCTTCATAGCAGGGATCGCACTGGAGCAGCGTTTTATAAGATTTCTGTCTGCCTGGCGTATCGGGTTCCATTGTCAGGCAGGTTTTCCCATCGCATCAGACATGATTCCCATCCGATACAGGGTGATCACTTCAGCAGTTTTGAGCACTCCCACCTGTCGTTTCCAGGCAACCAGTTACGTTCTCGAAACATGTCATGATAGATTCATGCGGCCCATTTCCTGCAAAGTTCCCGAAGGTGATCCGATGCAGTTTTGGTACGACACTTCATCCATCTGCCCTTCGTTGATTCGCCGTACATGATACGCTTAATCGAATATTCTGTACTCCATCGGTTTTCGCGTGGTGTCGGATCTCGCTGGTGTAAAGGCGCTGCACGCTAACGAATCCTAATCTTATCCCCCCCCAATCGAGTCGAATCAATGCCCTAAGCAGAAGCCAGCACATGTTAGCGGCGGTAGACTGAACTTCCCTGTAGCCGGGTATGCTCAGCTCTACGCAAGGAACTGAGTGCCCTTGAATTATATGATTGACCCGTTAAGGTAAATAGATGGCGTAATGCAAAACAAATTTGCGCGAAGCCGGTCTTTTGATAACAATCTTTTGAGAATAGCAATTGTTTACGTCGACGCTGATTGGCCGGCAATAAACTTACAATGAGATTATCAACGAAGGTTTATTATGGCTGAGAAAAATCCTGAAAAGGGCTACATTGCTTTATTAGGTTGGTCACTGGGGGCAATAGAAGCTGCAGAAAACTACGACCGCCGTTACATCGTAGTCGCTCCCGACTGGGCAGAAGAGTATGCCCGGGCCCATGATATCCCCTATCTTTCCTGGAATTTTGAACGACTCAACGAACGTTCCCTGGAGATCGCTGAACAGTTACAGGAGAAAGGGGTTGATATCGCGATCCCCCTGTATGAAGAGACCGTAGAATGGGCTGGTGCAATTAATTCGGTGCTCAAGCAGAATCCACGTTTACACGGTCAGGCGGTACTGTTTCGCGATAAAGCATTGATGAAGCGGCGAGCTCAACTAGGAGGCATTCGTGTCGGCATTTTTGAAGAAGCTCACGATCGGGACGATGTGATTCGCTTTATCCACCGGGTGAACCAGACTTTGTTGAAGCTCGATGGCGATCCAGATGACCCGATCCATGTCAAAGCCTTTGATAAGGCAGGCTGTCTGGGACATCGCATGATTAGTTCTCCCGAAGAAGTCTATCGGATACCCAATGAAGAGTTTCCACTCTTGATGGAAAGTCATCTCGACGGGCGCGAGTTTGCCGTCGAGGCCTGGATTCATAATGGGAAAATATGTTTTCTGAATATCTCGGAGTATGTCCGGCTGGGGTATTCCGTGTTTGTCCCACCCACACCGGAACTGGAAAGCTGGCGATCAAAAATTATTGAAGAAGTCGAAAAGCTGATCCGTACTTTCGACATTCAGTTTGGGCAGATTCACCCGGAATACTTCCTGACAAGTGACGGGACGATGTATTTTGGTGAAGTTGCCTACCGCCCGCCCGGATTCAAAGCATTTGAACTGATCGAACGCGCGTATGGTTTCAATGCCTATCAGGCATCAATGCTGGTGTTTGATCCCAAAACCACCGAGCAGGAAATCGAAGAGTTCTTTTCGGAAGACGCAAAAACAGCCAAGGGACACGCCGGCTGCTTTGCAGTCTACCCCAGGCGACGCGTGGTCAACCGGCTGGAGATTCCTGAAGAAACTCTGAATCACGACTATTTTGAATATCATGAATTACCGGAACCGCTTGAATCAAAAGTCTCCAAGCGTTCCGCATTCGGGACTCACTGGGGACTGCTGTTCTTTTTCGGGGAAGATCCTTCTACAATGAGGGAACTTCTTGAACACCAGGAAGATCTTGATTTTTATGTATAACAGACTCTTTTCTCGGTTTTTTGTTCGACGCCAAACTGATTCTCTGGCAAGATTCTAACCAATGACAAATATTCACACCGAAGAACTTGCTCCTTCGCTCGCGCGATTTGAAGCGGCTCTGGAGCGGTTGGAGCAGGCTCCCCCTTTTGCAAAATCGAACCATCGCAGCAGGTTGCTCGATACGGCCGAGCGACTGTTACGCAAGCCAGGGGGAGCAGAAGCGGCATATCAATATGCGGAACGCTTTGATGCTGCAGGTGTTTTTGAAGGCAGTGACTGGAACTTCCCTGCGCGGCTGCAGGCGGGACTTGTCCCGCGCACACTGGCAGAAGGAGAACGCTGGATTGTCACCCTGGAGTGCCTGAGCCAATTACGAATACTGGCAATTTCAGAGCGAAAACTCACGCGCATCGGCTTCTCCGCAGAGCAGGCCGGACATTTTCTCAAAGAGTTGCTGGCCTTGACTCTGGAATATGTATTTGATCATCAGACGGAAGCTGCGCGAGTTAGTGCAGCGGCAACCCAGCTCCCCCGTAACGTCGTGAGATTTGTTGCAGATGTCATCGGATACGATACTTTGCTGGAGCAACTGGTAGAGGAAATCTGGCGACTGCTCAGGCAACGGCCCATTCGCATCGAACCCATCAAAATGATGATCACGAAGCTGGCGATATATTGCTATGGTGATCAGCGTGAAAACATCATTATTCCTGCGGGTGCCGAGCGACTGATCAGTTCTTTATTCAGTCCGAGTCCCGCCTCTGTGGGAGATCCCGGTACGTCATTCTATGCGGAACGTTTAACTACTCTGGACAGTCAGGCACTGGGAGAAGAAGCGGGAGCCTGTGCCCGTTCCATGCATGACACAGGCCTCGTCTCGGCTTATCATGCTGTGTTGATTCGCTATCTTGTCAAAGAGAACCCTGAATTACTGATATCTGCCCTGGGGTTGAGCAGCACGGGGACCGATAGCTTGTTGACCTACCGGGATCTGGTACATGCCCTGATTGAAAAAGCTGTGTACCCCGAGACGAATCAATCGGTGCTCGGTTTATCGAGTATGCTGGAGCGAGCCGTCCTGCATTTTCCTGGAGTGGCGTCTTCCTTGTGGCGGCAAATCAACCTCCCGTTGACACCGGCCACTCAAACCCGCCTGATTGCTTCCTGCGGCAGCGAGCAGCCACCTGATGTCTATCTGCTTGCCGGACTGCTGAGTATGCTGGGACAACCGCTGGGTGTAGGACAGGGAGATAATCCTACCTGCCAGTCAGCGCGCGCGTTGTCCTGGTGGGCGTGTTCTGATCCAGACTATCTTCTGCAATTACTCGCCTGGGCGGGACGGGATGATGGTATTCTCATGACATTTCGAGGCCAACAAATCTCCTCGGCATTTTTACCTGCTGGAGCATCAGGTCAGGTGGGCAGCGATCTCGATCCGGTTTCGATGGTCCTGGTACCACATCTCGATCGAGTCTATGCGGAGATGTGTCGTCTGGCACATAAAGCAGGCGAGGACCCACACTTGCATGTAAACCCGGAATTTCATGGCTGGCAGGTCGGGAGAGGGTTTGCAATCGCCGTTGATGTGATACATGGGAATCTGCATAAATATGAAGAGTTTATCCGCTTGTTTTATGCCTGCTATCATCCAAGTTACAATGGCGGTAACCCGGTAATTCACCCGCAGCCGGTTGGTCTGGCAGTTACTGATTCCCTGGCAAGATTCGTTGGCTGGCATGCGATCACGCTATTGCGGGTCACCATTGATCAGACAGGTGAGACGCGTGTCTACTTTTTCAATCCGAATAACGACAGTGGTCAGGATCTGGGGAATGATGTCGTTGTATCCACAAATGGTTTTGGCGAAGTGTACGGTGAATCTTCTTTGCCGATCGCAGAATTCACATCCAGATTGTACCTGTTTCATTATGATCCGCTTGAAGTGGGAAACCAGACTCAGATTCCCCCCCAGGACATCCAGCTTATTACGAAGTTAGGTAAAGAAAGCTGGGCAGCGAAGAAAATTCCGGCCTTAGATGATCTGGTTGCCCCGACACAGCATCCAGTGCCACCTCAACAGATCAAATAACCTGGCGGCTTTATCAATCCTGTATTGACGACTGATCGATACCCGGTGAGCACGCCCACGAGCGCGAACCACTTCGGGCAACATATCAGTCCAGGTCTGACAGGAAACATGCACACGAGTAAACCACAAGATTCACAACGCCACTTGCAGTAAGCCTGCTTTGCGGTTCAGAGGCTGATAAAAGCGATTATGGGCAAAGCCAAGAGAGTTGTAATTTTCTACAGAAAATTACAGAATAACGGACCAAAAAGCGTTTCCATAAGTCGTTAATATAAAACGACTTAAAAGTCGGGGCGACACGATTCGAACGTGCGACCTCTGCGTCCCAAACACAGGTGCTGAATTTTAAGTTGTTTTATATCAATGGGTTGCGAAGACACCTGGTCCGTTATTACAATAAAAACTACAGAATAACGGACCATTTAACGGACCAGAGGGAAATACCAGATGGCTCGGCAACCAAAATTGAACTGGGAAAGTGGCCGCGGGAAATGGAAAGTCGAGTACCGCGGAAAGAAACATCGCTTTGATGGTGGTTTAGGTAAGAGTGATCGCGAAGCCAAAAGACAAGCTGAGTCCGAGTGGAAGCGGCTGAAAGCTGAGCTTGATCACGAAGCTATCAGGAACAAGCCCCACAGGCTCGAATACGAGGCGGTCATCGCAGAATGGAACAGTGTTCTAACCTGGTCCGTGGATCACGGAGATGAGATTACAGCAGCTTTGGCCAGGGATAAGCTTCAAGACCTCGAAGAACGACTTGGTGATCGAGTTCCATCACCACTCTGTTGGGCGGATCGTTTTTTCGCAGGACCTGCACCAGTCGAGATGAATGAGGATCTGAAAGCGGAGTATGTGAGGCAGGGATTTGAACCAGCGCAAATAGTCGAAGGTCCGGTCCCATTCGAGCAGACTCTCTGGAAAGATCGGCTTGAGGCTCAGAATAGAAGGACCCCTGAAGCAGGAGTCGATGATACGTTCATGTCAAATGTTGAACAGTTTCTGAGCGAAAAGCGAACTGAAGTCGCTGCAGGTCAACTGTCTGCAGCACGGGCAGATACTTTGCGAGTTCATCTGGATGTAGTTATGAAGTTCACTGGGCGAACTACTTCCGTGTGTAAGGTTGATGCCTCGACGCTATCGGGATTTCGTAATCATCTTTTACAGCAGATTACGGCAGGCAAGTTCTCAAACAGCTATGCACACGACATCCTGTCCAGCTTCAAATCATTCCTGCGCTGGTTAGCAAATAACACTGACAAGCTGGAACATCTCCCGAAAAACATTGAAGACAAAAGAATGCGGATCGCCAAAAAGAAAGGTGAGACGAAAGTACTGGAGATCCCACAAGTCCAGGAGATACTGAAAAAGGCAACGACACGCACAAAATTGTATATATTACTTGGGCTGAACTGTGCGATGACGCAGCAGGATATGTCTGATCTCCTCCCGGACGAAGTTGACTGGACAGCTGGTGTCATTACCAGGAAACGCAGTAAGACCAATAAGTACGACTCGGTTCCTACCGTCAGTTATCCACTTTGGGAGCCGACGTTTGAACTACTCAAAAAGGAAAGAAGCTCCAGTAAAGAGCGAGTGTTGCTTACCAGTAATGGGAAGACATTGAAAACTGAGCGTTTAGATTCCAGCAATAAAATCCAGAAGACAGATGCTGTCAGGTCATCAATCCGGCGCCTCGCCGAAAATGCCGATATCGATTTCACTCTCAAGATGCTCAAGAAAACATCGGCATCCCTGATCAGGAATAACCGCGACTACCAGGGATTAGAGTCACTATTCCTGGATCACGCACCTGTTAGTATGGCTGATAAGCACTACACCACGGTCCCGCAAGATTTGCTTAATGAGGCTGTACTGTGGTTGGGGGATGAGCTTGGTATAAAAGGCGTTTTTAAAGCTCAAAAACAAACGGTTAAATAGAACTTTTAAAAAGTACTTTTGAAATCCTTCAAATAGTACATTTACATTTCTAGGGATCATAACATGGCGGATACTTCAACTCTGCGGCTCTAATCCGTTGGCCGTGCGCAATTCTTGATCTCCAACGGCGACTTCATCCCAAAATCGATATCCCACCTTGGGTAAGTCATTTCGGACAGCGATGATGCCCTGCGTTTCGTTGCCGAAAGGAGTTGACTATTGGAAAACACACACGCCTTTACATGAAGAGTCGATAGTCGTATGACACTGGCCCGAATCTCTGCAACTTGGCTCCGATTCGGGCAATTTGACGGGACGAGTCGATCGTAGCAGGTAACTTTGAATACATGTCGGCTGAGTTCCAATCCATCTTTGAAAGTCCAAGTAGCTCCGCCGCGATTGTCTCTAAGTCCGTGTCACCGGCGTGTCGTTTCACGATCAGCGGTGACGGGATGTGCCGTTTACCTTGAAAATACTTCCAGCCGCTTTTGACTGAGTCTGTCACACCATGGCACCACACCAGAGCTCGGCGACTTCCAATCTTGACGACGGTGCCACGGCGTACCGGGAAATTGTCTTCGTCGAATCCCACAACACGTTTTCCGTTGATGGTTTTCGTTGTCTGAACTGATGAGACATAACGGAGCGCAGAATCAACCTGCACTTCAAGTAAATCAATGCTGTCGACCCCCGATAGTCCATCGAGTAACCCTTGCTTTTCATCACGCAGAAACGGAGTCTGTTTGTGGAGGACAACCCGCGGCGGCAAGCGGGACTGTGACTCAAAAAACAGCTGCCGAATTGACTCTGCAACTTGACGAGCATCATCGTACGACATGTGCGGATTTCGATTCCGCATTATCGGGTTTTCAATTTTGCTCAGCCTAAACTGTAATCCCTGTCCTTGTGAGTTGTAGAGATGGCTGCACCCAAGCACAGTCTGGTGACCACGCGATGCGTACCGATCCACAGTAAAGCCGAGACCGACAAACGCAGCATTCGGGTCTAAGGATGCCAGCGCCCATGGTGTACGCATCGCCTTGGCATAAAACGCGAGAGCCAGCCACCACCAAACCCTGCATTGCTGCTGACTAGCTAGCGTGTGTTCTTCAAGGAATTGAGTTGCGATACCTTTCTGAATGCAATACGCCTTTACAAAGTCGTGCAGGTCGAATCCTTCGTTCTCGTCCCGGTAGACTCGGAAACGCGACCAACGCTCAGGTATGAAAACCAAGACGACATTGGGCTTATTTGCCGCGACGAGTGAATCAACCGACCGCGTTATTTGCTGCGCGGCTTGCAGACAGGTTTTTAACTCATTTCCAGTATCCATAGGCTCGGGACAGACTGACCACCCGGCATCTCCGTGCTGCGGCAATTCGACGGGTAACCCGAACGCACTTTGAAATCCGGGATAATCGATAAGATAGTCGGCTTCTGAATTGTTCGGTTGCTGCCGGACATTAGCCTGCTGCAAGTATCTGGCCAGCTGAGCAGACTCCTTCGTAGGGCAAACGACGCCGATTCGGACGGCTGGCATGAGTCCACGAGACGTCAGCCCAAAGTCGAATGGCTGATTGTTTGCCAATCCCCGTAGCGGATGAGGGTCTGTTACAAACCCCGTCGCCTGCTTGTTGGAGAACTGCAAGAGTGGCTCAGGAACATTGACGCCCACCTGTTTGATGTGCGGACGCATTCCGTCACCGATCTGTATCGGCCGCTCGTTCTGTCGCGTACCTATCGAGGCGAAACAAGGTGCAGAGCGAACTTTGAATCGGAACGTGGAGCCACAGTTCGCCGGGAATTCAAATTCGTTCGTTCCTTTTTGTGGAAACAGTAATTTGCGCCAAAGATCGAGTGCCTTGTTGAACTTGCTATTGTGTTCATATCCCAGCACTTCCATCTTCAGCGTGCTTGAAACATCTTTTGGCAAGTCACTTCCATCTTTGTTCTTCACAATAACGGTCGGCTTGAGAACCAGTTGATTCCGATCACCAAAGAAACGCAGTGACACAACCGCTGCTCTATGGATGTGACACTGAGTTCCGTCGAATGGCTTGACCCGATCTGGCTCCGACTGCCAAAGCAACTTGCGATTGTCAGCCTCAATCCCGGTGGTTTGGCTAAAAACACGCAGCAGCGCTCGAAGCATCAGCGAATTGACAGTGCCGTTTTCGATCGTGAGGTCAGCGTCAGTTACAGGTGTACGTTCTATAGAGTTCTCAATACGATTGCCAAATGCTTCTTTGATGTCATCTATCAATCCGATTGCCAGCAACTTTCCTTTGAAGGGTACGGCGACAAAGTTTCGTCCCTTGCACAGATCGTCCAGCCAAGACCAAGGTTTTTCGGGCCAGTCGTTCAAACTGAACTCAAGTAATTCAGAGGGGCATTCGATCTCGAATGCGTTGCTTTTGATCAGCGCCGCGCAAGGAAGTTCGTCGACATAAAATGAATCGCAGATATCGCTTCCTTGTTTGGTCGCGGCCAATAATGCTCTAGCTTTGTCCTGCCGATCATCCTTCAGGCAGTGCAAAGCGAGCCGTGAGAGGATGTCGTCAAATCCGTGCGTTGGGACAAAATACGCCGTCCGGTTCGCGGCACGGGCAGCCCCTAAGAGATGCTTTACCGGTGTCGCGATGTGGTCGCCGTATCCGCACCAATACAAGGCTCCGCTTCCAGGTTGTGAGTAGGCGTCGTTGAGCGCCTTCATCAATGAAGCATCGCGCCCGCTGTACCCAATGACGATCAATGTCGCGTCGCGTGACTCTTTGATGAGCGCGTCACGAAGTTCCGCTTCCTGCTTTTGCAGCTCACCATCCGTGTTCTTGAGCTCGTCGTATCGGTAATCTCCATGTAAAGAGACGCATAACAATTCGCCTCGGCGTGGCTGGCGAAACGCACGATGTTGGCAATCCATCCCAACCTCGATGGGCGTAATGTCGTAGTCACCCCCTGCCTTGGCGACCAAACCGTCAAAGTTCATCGTCCAACAAGATGTAACGATCCCTGCTTCAGCCAAGAGACTTAGCAGTTTGTATCCGTGATGAGGCTTCGCGTTGCGAATCATGTCGGCAAAGAACTGCCGACGATGCTGGCCAACCGGAAAGCATTTTTCGATATAGAAGCAATACTCCTCATGCGAGTCCAAAGCAGGGTACCCACCTTGCTTGTCGAGCCAATCCTGAATGCCACGCTGCGCCGAAAGCAGCGTTAGCTCTGAAAACTGCTTTTCCAGGCCGGGATTGTTGGTCAGGAAGATTTTACGTTTCCACTCCCAGATACACTGCCACGCCGAAGGGATGGCCGAACTGACAGACGCCCCGGCACCGAGCAGCATGGCGTGCGGTACTTCGTGATCAACTCCTACTGCGCGGACAAACGCATCCAGTGGCAACGACAAATCTTTCATGGACTACCCCAGCTCCCTTTCTAAGCAGCTCAGTAATTCGATACAGAGCAGCAGGGCTGACACGGCTACTCCTTCGTGGATTGACTGGCCTTCGGCGTGTTCGCTGCGATTCCGAAATTGGTGGATCGCGTTCAGTAACACGTAGGTGTCCTTGGAGACAGATTTCGACTTGGGATCGAAGTGCATCTTGCTGCCCGTCAGTCGCTGAAGGATCGCGAGCTGCTTGAAGCGGTCTCGTGGGAGATTCCAGTCGTTGGCGTTCATCATTCCTTCTATGATGTTGTCGCCGTCGCGTGGATGTTGCGTCCAGTACGAGATGACGTCCTGAGGAACAGCGTTCCCACCATCAAGTTCGTGCTGCCAAACAGCGTCCAAAGCGACTTCCTCAATGCTGGTGAGATTATTGAGGCAGTCGTCTGGGTAATCCGGGATGTCATCGAGACAGCGTTTGACGAGCCTATGTAACCGAGCATTTACTTGACGGATTTGTTTGATTCTCAGTTCAAGAATTGACCGTATCTCAGTACGATAAGCGTGCCAGGTTCCGAACATGCGCTCCAATGTACTTCTGTCCGGTTTTGAGCCACGAACATGTTGCTCCAACATACGACAGGACGATCTGATCTTTCCATCGTCACGAACTGCAAAGCCTCGGGCAAGCAGATTGCGTGCTTCTTCTTTGCCAATCCGATCATTGTCAACGCCCCCACCGTTCTCGACGATCAGATGAAATGCATTCTTGGTAGCTGAGCCAAAGTCATCCCATAGTCTGTCCAAGAAGTCAGATAGTGCTGACGCCATGTTGCTGGCGACCTCGTTGACCTTTTTGTGGTCGTACTCATTTTGTTGAGAGCTCACCAGTGAGTTCAGAACTGAGAACAGCAGAACCGGGTTCCCTCCTGTCCAGTTGCTCAACTCGGTTCTTCCACCTTGACTGATGCTGATTGAGGCTGCGTCAACTGCGGCGTCAAGGTCACAATTGTCGAACGGGCCAATGCGAACGAAGTTAGTTCCAAACATTTCCCAGAAAGGGCTATCTTCTACATCAATACTCCTTGCGAGTTCGGTTTGCGATTGCCTAGTTGCGGTTACAAGTCGATGGCGTTTATTGTGAATTAGATCGCGAAGGTTTCCGAACAAGGTTCCCGTCAATCGGCCCTGACTCAGCGGCTTGTCAAAGCCGTCCCAAATTATGAGTACGGACTGTTCAAGATAGTTTTGAATATCCTCCATAATTTCGCGGAGAAGCATCAGAGAGACGCCTTCATCACTCGCACGTGCCTTTTCAATTTCACTCCTCGCCTCCGCGTAAGTGCTCGTATCTGAGCCCATAGCGGAATACAGCAGGTCGCAGAGTTGCTCAATGAACTCATCGTCAGATTGCGGCGGTGCGTACCCGAGTTGCCAATAGATCACTAGCGAATACGGTGAGTCATCCTTCTTCGCCCGATCAACTAAGGCATTCAGGAGGACTGTTTTGCCGATGTGCCTTGGCCCAACGATCGACAGATTGTCGGGGGATGCTTTCGTCAGCTTTCCCCAAATCCCGTCCAGCAGAGCCTGCCGCCCGATCATTGGAATTTCGTCTGTGCTCAGTATGGGAAAGTGTGTGTCACTCATCGTCTATATCCATTGAGTCTTCGAGGTCTTCGATTTCATCTTGAAGCAGTGTCGACTCGCTGAGTTTTCCGCTGATGTCTTCCGCTTCGGCACGGGCACGGCTACGGAGAATTTCAAAATCCTGTTGCGAGTCCAGCCACTGCCCCATCATGGGAATCGTCAGGGTGTAATACGCGACCGTTGACTCACCATGCAGATCGACCAGCTCTAGCTCTCGCAGATATTCAAGGTCTGCGATCACGATTTCCTCGCGAAGTTCCACCCCTGCTTCTTCCAGCTTTGCTTCGATCACACCGAGACGCATGGGGTCTGTGCCGCTCTCCTCGCGGTGCAGCAGGTAAAGCAGGAATCGCCTTCGATCAAACTCGGTATAATCCCAGAGGCTGGCAAAGTGTTCATTATCCTCAACCAACGCGTCGGCCGCGTCGTTGACGTGGTCCACGGTGATCAAGCGGACTCCTGTTCTCGCTGCAATGTCGAATACACGGTTGCACAGACATTGCAACAAGTAAGGCTGTCCGGCCGTCAGCGCTTGTGCTCTGTTGACAGCCGACTTGGAGTACGACAATCGACCGGCAACTGGCTCAGTGATCAAACGAACTGCTGCTTCCAGCGGCAATGCTGATACGCCGAGCCGAGTACCCAAACCGAACAAGGCGGACCAGTATTCCTGCCGCATTCGCTTCAGGCGGCGTGACCCCGTCAGCATTGCAGAGAACTTTGGATAGGACTGTACGAGGAAGCGGATGTTTTCGGGTACCTGCGGAGACGTGACACCTTTGTCGATACCCTCCTGCAATTTATCGAACTCATCTAACATCAACAGCAGGCCAAGCTGTTGTTGCGCAAGCGTCTCAAGGACCAGTTCAAGGTATTCACGGAAATCCTGAAACGGGCTTTCCTCGCTGATCCCCTGATGCAATGATCTCGCAATCCCCAACCGCCGTTCACCGTCAAGTATAGAGCCATCAGGTAACATGGCGGAGCCGTTCAGCTTGCGAACGCTTTGCACGATCTCATACGCAATACCTCGAAACACTTCGGCGGTGGGTATGCCCCCCGAACTGTCGCCCTCTGTGCCTTGCAAGCTGCAATAAACTCCCAGCCATCCGGGTACTGCATTTGCACCTTCAAGGTGCCAAAGCACCGACGATTTTCCAGCTCGGCGATTCCCTTCCAGCAAAACGACGTTGCCGGTTTGTGACACTTGTCGTTTGATTTGACTGAGCAAGTCATCCCTACCAAAGAACACGTCCTGTCGTTCGCGAGTTACCGGATCGCCGCAGACGTAGGGGCTACTGTCTAATTCTCCGAGCACTTCCGCCCCTGATTCCGACTCGTTGCAGTCGTGACGAATGTCGATACTCAGGTCGCGCGAGCCTTCAACGGAATCCCCAGCAAGATCGCGGGCTGTCCAGTTGAGTGACCAGGCTGGATCGGTCCACATTTCAGCGATCCTGATCTCGTCAGAAAGACGCTGGTTTTGTCCCTCAAAGTGAACTTCATAGCGTTGCCCAGGCTGCATGAATGGGATCGTGCCTGGTTCGACCTCGTCCATAGGCGGGTACATGGAGAACCTGACGTCGCGAACGGGTACTCGGCCTCGGTTTTCGATTTCGAGACGAATGTCGATTGCACCAAAGTGATCCTCGGTCGAGGCAACGACATCGACCGCCAGCTTGGCGTCTTCGAGCAGCGCCTGGGTATATCGGTTAATGAGGGTGACGACTCGACCAGTCAGGAGTCTCGCTCGTTCCTGATTCGGCAGGTTTCCATCAATAAGCGTCGCAGTGTCGCGCACGTTTGACGCGACTCGCTGAAGCACGCTGACAAGGGCAGTCGGATCAGGAATGCTCGACACACCAGCAAGAGGCTTCGTCACTCCTCTGAACTCAACTGCCCACGGTCCGATCGGTGTCTCGTCCCCAAAACAGTCAACATGATCTCCTCTGGCTTCGAGTCCCAACCAGCATTCGAGGCAGTGGGTTGCAATGCCTTCTGAGTAGTCCGTGGGTGGTTCGAGATAGTTCGTTGCATAGTCCAGATAATATGGATGCTTGCACTCCTTGCAGGTGTTGATCGGACATCGTGAGTCAGCGACTTCTTCGAGCAGTTCCAATACATTCTGGCTGGCCGGATCACCTTCGTAGCTTTCGACGCGTTTGAGATTCCGCGACACCCAGTCGTTCAGCTCAGACGCTATGGAATCCGAGTCATCTTCGGTGAGCAACTCAGACAGATAGGTCAGCGCGTCGACATCAAATTTCCGGCGCTGCTCAGCGGTTCGCTGCTGAACCTGAAGTGGCGGCAACGCTATCGGAAGTTCTTTAATTGACGCGACTGAAAGATGTTTCGCCGCCGCTCCGCGTGCGCGGTCTTCCAGCCAGGCATTGGCCTCGGTGCTTTGCAGATAGGCCAGCAGGTAGTGCGGATCAATCGTCCCTTCTTTCACTCGAATGACGAAGAACCCGTTGGCCGCAATCGCCCCCACCGCGCCGTTGCGAACGATCCCAGCTTTACCAATCGTTCCAGACTTGGAAAGTAGGATGTCGCCTGCTCGGAGTTTCCATTTCGGTTCGATGGTCGAAGCGACAGTCGGCATCAACCACGAGGAACCGCGCGTTGCATGTCCCTTTTCAACATCTCTGATGCGAATGTAGGGAATCGGGGTATCTGCAAACTCAAATGGACGTTGCGGATTGATCTCTGATCGTTCCACATCCGGGAACAGGGTCTGGCTTGATGGTTCGTAGTTTGACTTGGGCGGAGACTGCGTCAGGTCGCTCGACCGGATGCTGCGACCGGTCGTGACCGTGCAGCAATCTTTCAACAGCCGTATTTCCGCTTCCTTCGGGAGCGAATCCAGAATGAGTTCGAGGCCACTTCGGTCTCGCCGTTTGGGAGTGAGGTCGTAGTCGAGTTCTGTCAAGTCCTCGACGTCAACATCCCACCATTCACGGCCCGGCTCGGGTGAACGAACGTGATGGCCCAGTTGTGTAGCCATAACAAACGGAGCCGCCGCGATCTGGGTTTTGGCGGCTTTCTCAAAGATCGACACGGCGTTGACCATCCGCACCGATTTTGTCGTGCCTCCACGACGAAACAGCAGCAGGCAGGTTTCGATCGAGGTATGGGGCGAGAATGCGCCTCGCGGAATCGAAATCACTGCCTCAACGGTGTTCTCGTGGAGCAGCCATTCGCGAAGTTGTTGTTCGCGACCGGACCGAAACAACAGGCTTGGCGGAACGACAACCACGCCCCGGCCGCCAGGTCGAAGTTGCGAGATTGCATGTTGCAGAAACAGCGAGGATGAGTCCTTGATTGGAATTGGGTAGTGATCCAACCCGTAAAGCTCAACCTTCACGCCCCAGGGAGGGTTCGCCAGGACGATGTCGAAGCCTTCGGAGCTGGGATTATTCGACGGTACACGCTCCAGGCTATTGCCCAGTTCGATTTGCGGGTCATTGACACCGGAAAGCACGAGCCGTGTCATGCCGATGACGTACGCATCGGGGTTGATTTCGACGCCAGCAAGATGCAAGGGCTGTTTGCCGGAAGTGTACGTCGCATCGCCCAGTCGAACGTGATCACGATGTTCTACGATCTCCAGAGCTGCGGTCAGCAGCCCGGCGGAGCCAAAGCACGGATCGTAAACTGATTCGCCAGATTTGGGTTTGGCGAGTTCCACCATCAAGGCGGCGATCTGAATGGGAGTAAAGAACTGCCCTGCGAACTTGTCGTAGGTGTTCTGTAATACAAAGTCCAAAACATCGCGGAGAGCTCGCCGGTCTTTGGGTGTCTCGAAGGGTTGGTCGGCGAGCCAGTGGATGAGGTGAGCGAGAGTGCCGGCGGGAAATCGAGTCAGCTTTTCGACGGCGAGGGCGACGCGGTGGAGTTGGGTGGCCATTGCGTCGTGGCGGGAATTTGCTAAACGATCGAGTGCCGAAGGGAGTTCCCGGAAGATGTGTTCCAGCTCACAGGGATCGTGGATGTTGCACCAGGAACGCCAGTGGAACTTGGTTGGTAGCACCGGTTCGTAGTCGACGTCATCGAATGCGGCGATGGCTTCCCGTTCGGCTTCCTCGAAGTCGGCCCAACGGAGGAAGATCAGCGCAGCGAGTGCCACGCCGAACTCGCTGTTCGAGATCGAGGAGTTGGCACGTACTCGGTCGAGCATCTGCCAGATCGCATTGTGGGACGACACATCAGCCACGTTGATTACAGCTCTCCTGAGAAGGCTTTGTGAAGGATTGAACTACGAAGACTTTGGCTCTCAGACTGATGAATTTCATCCGCTAGCGTCCTGGCCGCACGAAGTACGTAAGAAGCAGTCTCGATAAGTGATTCTTGAACTGGGAGTGAAGGAACTGGAATCTGCAAGGCAGACAAATGCTTTTGATTGATCTTCCAAATACCGGCTGCGGTTTTCGCCGTTGCAAGAATTTGTTCACGTACCGATCTTGAATGGAAAACAACATTCACAAATGCTGGCAGCACGTTCTCGTGAAAACGAAGACGAATCAGAAGATCATTGAAGATCACAGCTTCTTCGTCTTGGTCAGAAATTGCCGATCGTCCAACGAGATGAGCAGAACCGTTACCGCGAACAACGAACACATCATTGCGCTTGATGAGGAAGTCAGCGGCAGTGGCTAACGGTAAACACACCGTTTTTGACTTGCTTACGTCGATGTGACGATTGTGGACGCAAGATAACTTCAACACCCGCACAGGCTCGGTATCTTGCTTCTCCTTCCCTGACCATCCATTTCGCACTTCTGATGCCAATTCGCCAATTGGAAACTTTTCCCATGCCTCATCAATGAGTGCATCAATCAGAGCATCGGGTAGTTTTGCGGCTTCGTCTAACTGCTCATCTCGCAGCTTTTCAATTTCATCGACACAGCTGAGACATTCATAGATCCGGTGAACTATCCGCCGCTGCTCGTCGAGCTCGGGTACAGGTAGTTCTCCTGACTTGAACTCCGTAATTTTCAGATTCCGAAGTCCTGACGTTGTTCTCTGGGCACCGAATACTTGCTCTTTAAACTGAGGAGACTGGAGCCCGAAGTACAAGTATTCAGGTACAACGCTTTCTGGATTGGGGCGGAGGCACCGGGTGAAATTTGAGCAGACATAATCTTCGACACCTGATCCTGTAAAAAGCACACTCGCTCCGACAAGATGCGCGCTTCCACTAGACTTCGTGACTAAGATATCTCCACCACGCAAACGCTTCTTTTCCAAAACACTGGGCGATATCGCCCTACGCTCCGCGCTCTGAAGCGTGAGCCTACCACGTCTCATATCGGTGCTGCGGATCACTGGTGTGCCCGATTCGTCGGTTGGGTCGTCGCCCCAAGCTCCGTCGAAATCGGTTAGCAGCAGATCGCCAATCGGCACCAGGTTACCCATAGTCATTCTCCAACCTCCAGGACCTGCTCAAGCTCGCCCAGCAAATCCATGATCCGTTCTTCCTTTGCTCGAACCGACTGAACCAATTCGAGAGCGGGGCGATGCTCGATGTTGTTCTTACGGTTTTGGTTTTTGGCCGACAGGTCGTAGCCACGTTCGATGATCTCATCAATTGGCACGACCCAAGAGTTGTCGCTTTTGGTCCGCTTCTTCCACTTCTTCAGGAAGTCTGGTAGTTGATCGCCATCAATAGGACGACGCGTTTGTTTCAGTTCAAAACCGTCGTTAGTCAGCTCGTAATACCAAACGTTCTTCGTCGCCAGCTTGCCGGCTTTGGGCTCTGTTTCTGGACGATCAAAGAACAGAACATTGGTCTTTACGCCGGTGTAAGGCAGGAAGCAGCCAGCAGGAAGCGACAGAATCGTGTGGACATTGAAGTTTTCGAGCAGTTCCTGGCGAACTTTTTGGTCACTCCCTCCTCGAAACAGGACTCCCTCAGGAATGATCACAGCGGCACGACCACCCTTGGCTAGGTTCCGCATAATGTGTTGCATGAACAGGCACTCTGTGGCGCTGGAACGCACACGGAAATTAGTCTGCAATTCCGACGCCATCTTTCCACCGTAGGGAGGATTGGAAAGGATGACGTTGTAGCGATCCTTTTCTGAGATGTTGTCGCTGTGAACTTCGAGTGTGTTTCCCAATTCTAGATTGGCCGACTCGATCCCGTGCAGGATCATGTTCATCGTGCCGAGCAGATAGGTCAGCGGTTTGATTTCCAGGCCAAAGAAAGTCTTGGACTGCAACTTCTCCAGGTCTCGACCGCTCAGCTGCTTCGCCCTCAGATTGCGCTGCGGATCGCGCATGTAATCGGCGGCTTCCCCGAGAAAGCCACAAGTGCCGAAACAGGGATCATAAACTTTGTCGCCAATCTGCGGCTTCACGACTTCAACCATCACTCGAATGACGTGCCGCTGGGTGTAAAACTCACCGGCATAGCCAGCGCTGTCTGCCGCAACACGTTTGAGCAGGTCTTCGTAAATCTCGGACAGCACATGCACATCGGTGTCGCTGCTGAAATGCAGCTTGTCGACCTGGGCCACAACTCTTGCGAAGGACGCACCGCGACGGCAGTAGTTGCGGACGTTGTCAAAGACTCGGCGGAACCGTTCGGCCAGCGGATCGTCACCCAAACCCTTTTTGGGATCGGGACTGGTCAGTTTGATCCACAGCTTGCCGTCGACAAACTCCAGCATCTCATCGGGATGGTCCGTCTTGGACGCCCATGACGACCAGGCGAAATTGCCGGACAGGCGACGTTCATAGCCAGCGTCATCGAATGCGGCTTCTTCTTCACGCCGGGTTTCGGCCTCGTCGAATGCCTTGAGGAAAAACAGCCAGGCCAGCTGCTCAACGTAGTTACGGGCATCGACACCTTCGGAGTTCAGCTGATCGCAAGCATTCTTGACGATTCGCTGAACCTCCTGCCGACGACTGTCGACAGTGCCGTTGCCGTTATTGGTTTTTGATTTACTCATTGATGTCATTCTAATTGGCCATGGGAACGTACAAGTGCTCCTTGACCTCCTCCAAATCTGATTTCAAAAGTTGTGCTCCGCCGTAGCGGCTGGTCAGTGACTGAAAGCTGCCGAACTGGTCGACAAACTGGGGAGCAGCGTAGGTCCGCGCCTGCTCCAGATCGTCGATACCAAACAGCGAATAGTGGTCGAGGGCCGTCCGCCAGAAGTCGATCTTCCAAGTGTCGCCGGCCCCATAAGCCCCTTTCTCCTCAGCGGCCATGCTGAAATTTCCGCTACCACTTTGAATGCCGCCGGGCTCACGAGGCAGCGTCATACCAAACTGTGATTCGTACCACGGATTCTCCTCGTCCCAAAAACGGCCCACCCGATCGTTGCGTGTGGGAACCTGAAACAGGTCGAAGCCGATCTTGGCCAAGATGTCGACATCGTCGGTGTCTGGCAGCTCCAGATAATGGCGGAACGCTGACGTATAAATGTCCTGATCCCCGAGTTCCTCGCGAAGTTCCTTGCGGCTTTTCTTGTCGATCCAGATGGACAGCAGTTGACCGATGTCTTTGCTGGAGACCGTCTGGATGAATTCCTTCGACTTCTCGGCGTATTCCTCGAACGGCATCCACTGTCCGTCGCCAAACGAGATGCTGCGGTTGGTCGTCGACATGACGACATGCACGTTCTCGGCAACCGGCTTCGGTGTTTCCGGCTCGTCGTCGCCTTTGCCTTTTTTCTTTGACGGCTTGGACTTGGAGAGCGTCCCTTTCTGCTTGTTCGCGGGGTGGCCATCGAACTCGGCATCTTCCAGAGCGCTGGCCCCAGAGTAGTCGAAGATCGTGAAGTATCGCTTGTTGACGTCTTCGCAGAGCCGCGTACCGCGCCCCTTCATCTGCTTGTATAGGATGGCACTTTTGAGCGGACGCACGAAGACGACGTTCTTGACGTCCGGGGCGTCAAAGCCGGTGGTCAACAGATCGACCGTGCAGGCAACGCGGGGTTTCCCGCTGCCGACAACGGCAAAGTTTCGTTCCAGCTGATGGCTGTTGCGTTCTGATCGCGTGATGCGAGCGGCGTAGTTGGTGTCGCCGGAAAGCCGACGCAGTTCCGCTGCCATCAATGACGCGTGTGTGTCGTTCACACAGAAGACGATGGTTTTCTCGTCACGCAGATCGTACTTGCCGAAGACTTCCCACAAGTCGGCGGCGATGGCCTTGGTGCGATTGGGGATCACGATGTCACGCTCAAAGTTCTTCGTGTCGTACCGCTTGCCATCTTCGGCTGTGTAGCCATCTTCGTCGATGTTGGTAACGCGTTCTTCGAGCAGGTACGGCACGAGATACCCGTCGTCGATCGCCCGCTTCAAGCTGTACGTGAAGATCGGCTCGCCGAAGTAGTGATACGTGTCGCGGCGCTGCTCCTCGGGCGTGAGCGGTCGCTTGGATTCCTCCAAGTCACGCGGCGTGGCGGTCAGACCGAGCTGCAATGCTGTGCCAAAGTGCTCCAGCACTCCGAACCAGTCGCCGAACCCGCTGCGGTGACACTCGTCGATGATGACAAGATCAAAAAAGTCGGGATCGTAATGTTGATAAACCTTCTTTCCGTCCAGGTCTTCATCGAGGTTCTGGTAGTTGGCGAAGAACAACTTGCCGACTTGGTGCTTGCCATCAGCAACGGTCGCTTTGTCGATGGTGACACGCTCGTTGGCATCGAACGCGTTGAAGGCACGGTATGCTTGATCTTTCAGGCTGTTGCGGTCCGTCAAAAACAGGACATGTTGCCGATTGAGTGCCCCGCCATTCATCAGCTTCCAAATGAGCTGAAAGACAGTGAACGTCTTGCCGGTCCCGGTGGCCATCAACAGCAAAACACGGTCGCGGCCTTGCGCGAACTCCCAGAGACTCTGGGCGATCGCCATTTCCTGATAGGGGCGAGTCTTTTTCCGAGTCACCTGATCGACATGGAAGTTAGCAGCGAACGCTCCCTCCCAGCGATCCCAGTCGATCGTCACCCCCATGCGGTCGACGATGTCCTGAGGCGATGGCGGACCAGGAAGCGATTCGTATTTGCCGGTTTCGTTGTCGGTCAGAATCCAATCGTGCCCGTTGGTCGCGATGGAATATCGAATCATCAGCCGGTCAGCATACCGCGACCCTTGCTGCATCGCATCTTCGGAATCTTCCGACTCTGCTTTGGCCTCCAGAATCGCCAAGGGGACGCCACGGTAACGCAAAAGATAATCTGCAATGATCGCCTGAGTGGGATCATACATCGAGTCCGCACTGTCGCCGCTGAAGTTCACGCGACCGGGACCAATGCGCAGCTGCCCCTCGACGTCCCAGCCCAATAGTTCGAGCTTGGGTTCGATCAGTTGCTTGCAGGTTTCTTTTTCGTTCAATGGCATACTTTGCGTTCCCGTTTAGGCGCTCATCGTTGGTTCAGTACGAAGACGCCCGAGATGTTCGTCCAGTCGCTCGACCTGATTTTCCAAGTCCTGTTTCAATCGCTCTGCCTTGTCGCGAATCTTCGTTCCGTTATTGGTGATCGTTCCTGACCACGTGATGATCTCGGCCAGCCCGGAGGCGTCCTTGGCGATCCGTTGCATGGCCTTGTCCAACTCGGTCAGATCGGCGGCGCGTTCCTTGTCAACAACGCCGCGACGAGCCACCAGAGCACGAGCCAACGACAATGCTGAAGCGAGCACAACATCGGTCATGCAGTCTTCCGCATCCCACACAACTACGATGTCGTTTCCGTATCGGGTCAGTGGCTCCATTTCCTCTGGTGCAACGAGCTTCGAGAGCACGAAGATTCCCACCTCGGCATCACGGTTTGTGCGAGCCTTGCCGATCTCTTCCAGGACCGACTTGAGGTCGTATCCCTGTTCCTGCTTGGCCTCGATGGCAATAGCACCGCCGGCTGTGACCGATTCTGGTCCCATCGTCAGCACGAAATCACCCGTCTTGCTACGCGGAATGCGTCCGACCGTATTGGTGGTGCGTTCGCAAACGTCGCCTCGATTCCGAGCATCTGCTTCGACATATTCTCCGACTGCATCCTGGAAATCGTCTCCGTGACGTGTGCCACGAGCCTTCTCTAGCTTACGAGCCTTCAGCGTCGCGACGGTTTCACGAATCTCGGTGTGGAATTCAGTGTTTGACTTCTCGATCTGGCCGATCACATCCAGCAACTGGCGTCGCAGTAATGAGAGAGGCGAAGCCTCATCGTCAAGTGTGAGGCTGCCTTTGACAGTGCCATTGACGGTTTCAAGCAGCTTCGCCATCCGCGACATTGCAGAGTCTTCATTATCCTGCGAGAACTGATCCGAGATTTGTTCCTGGGCTTTCTCGACCCGATTGACAAGACGTGTGAGCGCACCTTCCTCGTTATCCAGCGAGAATTCGTTGCGGACCTCGGCGACGTCGTCAGCCAGACCTTTCCGCAGCTTTCCATTGGCGTCGGTGACCTCGGAGAGGAGACGTGACAATGCGGACGTTTTGTCGTCCAACGAGAAGTTCTTCACGATTTGGTCACGCTGCGACTGAAGGGCCAGCCCGATCACCTCTTTCAACGAAGCGAGCAAGCCATTGGCCTGTTCGGGAGACAGCATCTTGAACAATGGACTTTGGTCTCCGACATGCGCTGCGAGTGTCTGAGCGACTGTTGACGAATCTTCGCCGAGGTGGCGATTGAGAAGTTCATCCAATTCGCCGTCACGTTTCACGAGACGATCCAACCGCTGCGTCAGCTGGCCAGACTCGGGATCGAAGTATCCCTTTAGCGAGTTAGAAATGCCGCCTGTGCATTGAACAGAGTGCTCCGCCAATACCTCACGAAGCGAACTCAACATCTGCGATACTTCGTCTCGCACAGAGGTCGCATCAATGACGCCGGCTGCTTGACGCATAGCGTGAATTCCGATTCGCAGGGCGGCCAACGCGTATCGGTTCCGTTCGTCATCCGTTTCATGGACACGCAGCTCGGAACAGACATCCGGGTCAGTGACGATCAATTCAAGCGTCATGCGGCTATGCAGGTGCGATGAATCACCTTCGACCTTGAAGTGAGGGCCGTTGCTTCCGTTCGAGTTGTTGAGTGTGACTTCTTGCATGACGTTGTCCTTGGCGTTGTTACTTCTGGTTTGGAAATTCGTTTTCGACAAATCCCCTAAAAGCAACGAGCGTGCCATTACGATTTCACTCCATATTTCTTCATCCAGTTTGTGAACGTCTGATAGTTCGGAAGCCCCACAAGCTTGCATGCCGCTGACTTGTTTTTGTCCGCCTCGTCATATGCTCGAGACAGGTAGTGGCGAGCCACTTCGCCGATCAGTTCAGTCAGATCCAAGTCGTTACCCAGACTGCGGTTGAGGATCGAGTCATATCCCGGCAAAGCACGCTTGACGGGGAACAACGAATTGCGAATTTGCTCGGTTCCGATATTCATTCCACCAGACCAAATAGCGGCTCGGCAAAGCGTATTAGATAATTCTCGAATGTTGCCCGGCCACGGATGTTGGTTCAGAAGATTTCTTGCACCCGCAGAAAGTTTCTTGTGTTCCCAGCCGGGACTGGCGGTACGGTCAACATTGATTCGATCTAGAAAGTAGTCAATCAGAAGATTGAGATCATTCGGGCGTTCCCGGAGCGGCGGAAGGTTCAGAACGCCGACCGCAAGCCGGTGAAAAAGATCTTCCCGAAACCGCTCCGCTGCGACTTCATCCAGCAAAATCCGATTGGTTGCTGCAATAACACGAAAGTCGACGCTCTTGCTTTTTGCTTCACCCACGCGCGTGATCTTCTTCTCCTGCAACGCACGCAATAGTTTTACCTGTGCTGCCAACGGTAATTCACCGATCTCGTCAAGAAATAGCGTGCCACCGTTAGCGGTCTCCAGGTATCCAACTTTGTTTTCACTTGCTCCTGTGAACGCACCTTTCTTGTGGCCGAAGAACTCGGATTCGACTAATTCGGCTGGGATCGCACCACAATTTACCTCAACGAACGGCTTGCCTGCTCTCAGACTGGACGCGTGGATCGCTCGTGCAAACAGCTCTTTACCTGTCCCTGATTCGCCCTGAATTAACAATGGCACATCTTCGACTGCAACACGCCGGGCCTGTGCGATCACTGTTTTCATTACCTGGCAGCGGTGAATGATCTCCGTGAACTCTGGAGCTTCCGGCGGTAGTCCCTGTGTGAGTCGCCTAATTTCCTCGTCGCCTTCGATGTCTCGCATTGGGATGTAGTCCGCCGCGATCTCAAACGGAATCGAGATCGTCCTGACCCCTTCTTCCTTCGACGATTCAATCAACTCTGCTGGGAATTGTGTTTTGGCGAGCAGCACCCACACGGCGCCCATCGCTGGCGTCCCGGGACTGACATGAAACGTGCGATGACGATCGATGTCTTCTTTTTCCAGCGTCTTCAAGACGCCAATTGCCCCTTCGTAGATCTCATCAAATCGGGTTGGGCCGGTCAGCTCCACCGGCCAGACTTTGGCTTGGGTGCCGGTCTCTTTTTTGAGCCACTTCATAAACGACTTGGAATCAGCGGCTTTGTGATCCGATAGCAGGTGGAGCTCGTCGAACTCACGCTTCGTAACCGCATTCGCAATAGGCCCGGCACCGTCCCGAGATTCCCCACGCGACGCCCTGAGGTCAGTATTGCCAATCCACGCTATGAGGGCTTTTGAAGTCATTTTAATAGTATACAAATTATTTTGTGATATGCAAGCATACTTATGGTGCCACTAAGGGGTAAGTGCCTTGCCTAAGCACGCAATGTCGAATCAACGCTAAACGCGACCAGACGCTACGTTCTCTGAGCATCATTTCCGCGTTGCGTATGAATATCTAAATTTCACCAGTTTCCGCGTCAGAATACATGAAGGAAATATCCTTAACTATCAGTGATCGGTACAGATAGTTTTGAACGCCCTGGAAGAGTCTCCTCGAAGGCTGTTTCAGGGCGTCTATTTGTTACCAAACTGTAGGTCTTACTTGGTCCATTTTCCAAGTTCTTAAGAAAGGAGCGATATGATACAGAGACAAGAAATCATGTTGATCAGAGCTGCCCTGCAGTTCTGGTATGAAGAAATGGATCTCGAAGATGCAGATCTGTTTGCGATCTATTCTGGTGGCTCCAGGATCAAGCCGCCCTGGCGGGAGGAAGACATTCAGCGGTTGCGTCAGCAGTTAAACGAGGCACGACTGAGATATGTTGTGTGTCAGCATGATGCA
>NZ_CAXAVM010000028.1:0-48409 GCF_963972345.1 uncultured Gimesia sp.
GCCGTCGATTACAGCGGTTACCCTGACTGTCGCCCCGAGTTTATCAGTGCGTTCCAGACGGTCGCATCACTGGCGACCAAAACCGGTGTGGAACATTCCGGTCACTGGAAAATTCACACTCCCCTCATTTCGCTGACGAAAGCGGATATTATCAGAACCGGCATGGAACTTGGTGTCGACTATGGACTGACACACAGCTGCTACGATCCCCTGCCCGATGGCACGCCTTGTGGCCACTGTGATTCCTGTCAGCTGCGGATCAAGGGGTTTCAGGAAGCCGGTTTTGCTGACCCCGCTTTGAAAACAGACTGACTGACTCAACTGGACGGTTTCAGTTCCCAGCCAGGCGCTGTGACCGGCGGCTCTGCCGGTGGTTCGACCAGTTTTCCATACAGGTTCGGTCGTCGAGCACGTATGTAGCGGCGTCCGCCGGCCTGATGCAGTTTTTCGTCTGTACACAATGCGATGGCGATGTCATCTCCCAGCCTGGTACATTCGGCGATGATTTCTCCAAACGGATCCACAATCATCGAAAGTCCCGGTTTGACCTCCCGATCATCCATGCCGACCGGATTCGTGAAGATGGCATAAATGCCATTGTCGTAGGCTCGCGCAGGGAGCCACTTCATCAGCCAGCCTTTCCCTTTCGGTCCCTGAAACTCTTGTCGCAACCGGACCGGATCACGATCTCGATTCTGCCAGAGTGCAGGATCGACCAGTCCTCGTCCGGGCATCACAGAGGGCAGACAGCAGGTCACGTGAGGCATGAAAATGATTTCAGCCCCCAGCATCGTTGTCATCCGCACATTCTCAACCAGGTTATTGTCGTAGCAGATCAAAATGCCACAGCGGCAGCCCCGCAGATCGAAAACCACATACTCGCTGCCCGATGCCAGATGCGAATTCACAAACGCATGCAGCTTGCGAAAGCGGGCAACCAGTTCACCGCCATCCACACAGACATAGCTGTTATAGACTTCCCCCTGATCGACCTCGAACAGTCCCGCCAGTATCGGCACTCCCACTTCCTGGGAAATCTTCATCAGTTCCTGAGTACTCGGACCATCGGAAACCCGTTCTGCCAGTTCCAGCAGTTCTTCTTTCGAAAATGATTGCACAAACGTGTAAGCAGGGATACAACACTCATGGAAACTGACGATTTCCGCTCCCTGGGCAACCGCCTGTTGAGAGAGTTCACGAATCCGCTGCAGGTTATATGCCTTGTCTCCATTACGGTGTTCAAACTGGACGGCAGCGATCCTGATGTCTCTCATTTGGTTTTTAATCCTGATCTGCTAAACTGTGGAACAAACAATCTGTGGAACAACTTATCTTAATCTGATGATTTTCAACAATAAAGGGACTGATCGAACCGATGTCTACGCAATTTACGAATGAATCACTCTCCTCTCTCACTGCTGACTGGCTGGTTCTGGCGCTGGTCGAATCGGCTCCGCTTAACAACTCCATAACAGAACTGGATCAGACATTAGGCGGTCTGATTTCCCGTCTGATCGAAAGTGAAGACTTCACCGGCAAAGCAGGTACAACTACCACACTGCTGGGCATCACCGAAATCAAAACGCCGCGCATTCTGCTGGTCGGCCTGGGGACAGCAGAGAGCCTCAGCCTGGCTTCGCTGGAAAAAGCGATGACAACTGCCGCCCGTTCGATTTCCAGTAAACCCAAAACCAATATCATCGTTGCCCTGCCCGAAGTCGATAATAGTGTACTCTCGGCTGAGCAGCTCGCCACAGTTGCCAGTACCTCAATGATCGTCGGTGCGGTCGGGCAGGACCTGTATCGCGCAGAAGCAGCCCATTCTCCCTTTCAGACTATCACCATTGCTGGCACCGGTGATACAGCCGCCAGTCAGCAGGCTGTAGATCGGGGTAGAATTCTGGGGGAATCAATCAACCTCGCCAGGGAAATGGTAAACCGCCATGCGGGGGATATTTTCCCTGTCAGTTTTGCTGACCGCGTGGTGGAAGTCGCGAAGTCTACAGGTCTGGAAGCTGAAATCCTTGATGAAAAGCAGCTTAAACAGGAGAAGATGGGCTCCATGCTGGCCGTCGCCCAGGGCAGCGATCAGCCCCCCCGTCTGGCCATTTTGAAATATCAAGGCGCAGATGCATCTGCACCGACACTGGCCCTGGTGGGCAAAGGGGTCACCTTCGACAGTGGTGGACTGTCCCTGAAACCGAGTGACGGCATGAAAACCATGAAATGTGACATGGGAGGTGCCGCTGCGGTTCTGGGGGCCATGCATGCGATCGCCCAGCTCAAGCTGCCTGTAAATGTCATCGGCTACATGGGGCTGGTCGAAAACATGATCAACGGTTCGTCCTATAAGCTGGGCGATGTCCTGACAGCCCGCAACGGCAAGACAATCGAAGTCCTTAATACGGATGCAGAAGGGCGACTGGTTCTGGCAGATGTCCTCGCGCTGGCAGTCGATCGTGGTGCTTCCAACCTGATTGATCTGGCAACTTTGACAGGCGCCTGTGTGGTCGCTCTGGGTGAAGAAGTGACGGGTGTTTTCGCAAACAACGCCGACTGGTCCAAAGCAGTTCAGGATGCGGCACAGGCCAGTGGTGAAGATGTCTGGGAAATGCCCATGTTCCCGCAGTTTGCCGAGCAGCTGAAAAGCGATGTCGCCGACCTGAAGAATGTGGGAACCCGCTGGGGTGGTGCGATTACCGCAGCCAAGTTTCTGGAGAATTTCGTCAGCGAAACTCCCTGGGTGCACCTGGATATCGCCGGACCTGCGTTTGCTGCTGCCAATGCTCCGCATCGCGAAGGCGGCGGGACCGGCTGCATGGTGAAAACACTGGTCGAAGTCGCCGCCCGGTATGGTTCCGCCTGATCAGAAGGGTAGCTATTCTTCCGATTCTCTTTCCAGCGCCCCCAGGTCCTTCAGAGATGCTGCGGGGCGTTTTTCAATTCCACGCGGACCTTTGAACTGCTGAAGTACGGGAAAGTTGTTTTGAATTGCCACGGGCAGCAGACCAGCTTTGTTGAGACACGCTGATTTAGCCGTCAGAAAGAAGAGATTTTTTGCTTCATCCTGAAAACCGGGATCATCACCGGAATGGACTTCTGCTTCTGATTTCACATTTCCGTAACTGCTGGAATGCGCGGCTTTCCAACCCGGTTTGATCCAGTTATAGCTGAGACTCGCCGTTCCCTTCTCGTCCAGAATCGCGAAGCTGCTGCCCGCATGCGTGGTATATAAAATATTATTGCGACACTCCAGATGCTCACTGTTCGTAGAAAGCCTGACCAGTGTTGTCGACGCGCGTCGTGAAACCAGCGTGTTGTTGTACAGGAACAGCGTTCCTTTTCGGTAAGCACTTTCATCACCACTGTCGCCGCCATAATGAATCATCTGGCTGTTGGAATCTTCTTCCAGTTTAACCAGCACATTCCCATACACGTACGCACTGCGATAGCGTGGATCAAAGCGAATCGTATCGCCGCCTTCGGAATCCACGAGGTCCAACTGGCGGTTACCACTTTCAATCCAGTTGTATCGTACCACCAGCCCTGCAGACCGGTCTTTGAGGTTATTCCCCAGACAGTTTTTCCTGAGCGGTCCCAGGTAGTTGCCCTGAAAAGTGATTCCCGCGGCTTCGGTGTAGACATTATGTTCGTAATAACTGTCGGCAATCCCGTTATGGTAGATCGAACAGTTTTCCACCAGCAGATCTTTCGTGTCATACGCTACGAATAATCCATTGCCGCAGTCATGCAGGTAGCAGTTTCGAATCGTAATATGCTCCCCTTTTTCAACAAAAATGGCAGCTGCATTCTGAAAGTATTTCTGCAGTCCTTCTGAACTGAAATAGAAAAAGGAAGGCCGCGCACTGCGAATGTCGAGATTTTCAATCACGATGTAGGCGGGCATGGTATCTTCCGGATCGCGGGCACCTCCAATTTTAATAATGCCTCGCTGTTCTCCCCAGAATCGTAACTGCGGACGCGTCATTGCCCGGCGTCCGTCAATCACGGGCAGTTCCCCTTTTTCTGAGGGAATGCCTTTGATCACGATCGGCTTGTCTTTCGTACCGCGGCGACAGAGAACCCATTTGGTATGGTAAGGTTGAGGCCGCCAGTGGATCTGGACTTCATCCCCGGCAACCAGGCTTTCCCAGGGAACTTTCTCAACCAGGGAATATTTCTTTCCAGGACCGACTTCGTAGATCGTGGCTTCGGCATCTGTTGTGAACAGACAAAAAAGAATACAGGTCAGGCAAATCTGCATTCGACTGGAATACAGCCTTCGCAACCTGAGATACCTTTGATAGACTCGATCAGGTTGAATCACTCCGTCTGGACCTTTCTGAACAAACCCGTCTTCGTCTTGGAAATATGGGGATGCCCAACACTCACTATCTGCTGACCTGAATTTTTAATTCGCGTGGCAGTCTAATGAACCTGCGCGGGTACCCACTGCACAGGTCTTGCTCCCTGTCGCGGTTGAGCGGACCCTGGGATCATCGTCGGTGTATGTAACAGAGCAGGAGGAACCGAGGACATGGGCTCTTCTGCAGCGGGAGCCGGCGCCGGTTTACCTAACACTCCTTTTGATCCATGTTCAGGGACCGGAGAGATTTTCTGGGGAACGACGGTAGCAGGTCCTGTATGCGGAGCGACTTCGTGTGGTGCAGACTCCTGCATGTATTCGCCTTCATAGGTTTGCGGAGTCTCGTAAGTTTGTTGCCCCTGGTAACCTTGTGGCCCACAAGTGGGACAACTGGACTGAGGAGCATAATTCGGCGAAGGGTAAGACTCCATCGAGCCATCATCTCCGCCGTAGCTGAAAGTGCCCGAAGTCATCATGCCGGGAAGCGTGCTGCCAAATCCGCCTCCGCCGCAAGGATCGCAGGTGTTGCAGGGATCACAGGGCGAACAGGGATTACAACAATGCTTCATCATCCGCTTGGCACGGTGTTTAGAAAGCTTGCATTTGATATCATCCATGAAATCTGTGGGGCCGTACATCGGACCACTGCAGATCATGCCAGTGGCAGGGTCGTAATATCCAGGGCTCGCACAGCCGGTCAGTGGCAGACAAAGTACAATTCCCGCAGTCAATTTGAGCAACGAATTCATTTTGAAAATCCGATTAATCTCTGTTTTTCAGATAAGAGGTGTAATTCATTTCGATGAGAGTAAACTTGAGATGTAAGCTCCCCTTATCTCTGTCATCGTCATTTCAAAATGTTAACCTTTAATGATTATATCAATTATAAGGAATTTGCTTTCACTGCTGCTGTAACACTTAGATCACCGTAAAGTATTAAACCACAACATATAAGATCGGACTGACATGTCAGAACGGGAACAGATACAGCTGGGAAAAATTGGGTTCCGCGCCATGTGGAAATTTGGCGGGCTGACACTCTGGGACTTGATGATTCAAACGCTGAAAGGCTACGACAAGCATCACCTCAGTGCCCATAGCGCGCAATTTGCCTACTACTCCATATTCACTTTATTTCCACTGCTGATTGTTATAATTGGTTGTCTGGCACAATTACCGATTCGAGGCGTCATCCTGAGTGTAGAGAACGCCATCAACCAGGGGTTACCCAGCAATGTCTCAAGTCTGCTGTTTGCTCAGATTGAAGATATACAGCAGAAAACCACACTCAGCCTGATCGGTGGGGGCGTATTTCTGCTCGCCTGGGGGGGAACCCGTCTCTTTATTACCATGGAAGAGGGACTGGATTCCGTATTTGAAGTCGAACATCGCCGTTCTTTTCTGCGGTCAGGCGGGCTGGCATTGCTGCTCACATTTGGTGTATTGATCCTGCTGCTCACCGCTTCCATCCTGCTGGTGGTGGGTCCAGAAATCGCCAGTCTGCTGGTCACAAATCTTCATTCCACGTGGATAAACCTCTTATTTTCGGCTGGCGTCCGCTGGTCCGTGGCTTGTGGTTTCATGCTGATTTCCACGTCGGTAATTTACTCGGCCGTTCCCAGTATTAAGTTACCCTGGAAGATTTTTACTCCCGGCAGCATCTTTGTTGTCACCAGTTGGATCCTGATGTTGCAGGGTTTTCGTCTTTATGTCGAGAATTTTGCCCACTACAACGAGACCTATGGCACCATCGGGGGCTTCATTGTGCTACTGGCCTGGCTCTATCTGACAGGAGCAATCCTGATGATCGGCGGCGAAATCAACGGTGTCATCTACCGGGCTGCCAAACTGAAAGCAGAAAAATCTCCTTAAGCTGACTGACTCACAGGCTACGTATTCAGAATAAATCAGTGCGGTTCCTTATTGACGAAACCAGATCGCCATCAATAAAATACACGCATAAGTGAACTCTTATTTTTATTTCGCGCTAAGGATCGCAAATATGTTCCGCGTTGAATTTGGTAAATCAGGGAAGTACTGTGATGGCATCAGCAGACGCCATTTTCTACAGGCAGGGATTGCCGGGATGGGCTCCGCCAGCCTGTCACAGATTCTGCATGCGAAATCAATGTCCGAACAGGCGGGTGTGGAGAAGAAAGATACCTCCGTCATTCTACTCTGGCTGGATGGGGGCCCCAGCCACATGGATCTTTACGACCTGAAGCCCGAAGCCCCCAGTGAATACAAGGGCATCTGGAATCCGATATCTACCAACGTGCCTGGCATGGACATCACCGAAATGTTTCCGCTGCAGGCAAAATGTGCAGACAAATTTTCGCTGGTCCGCTCATTGCACCATGATACCGGCGATCATTTTACCGGCGGTCACTGGATGCTTACCGGTCGCGGTGACGTTAATGGTGGCAGCACTGCCGGTCGAAATCCGTCAATCTCGTCCATGGCGACCAAGGTCCTTGGCCCGCGTGATCCCAACATGCCCGCATATGTTTCCGTCCCCTATGCTTCCAGCATCGGTTTACGACCGGGTTACTTTGGTGGAAACTTTCTCGGCGTTCAGCATGATCCGTTTGAGACGGACTCTGATCCCAACAGCCCGAATTTTCAAGTCACGAACCTCAATCCCACCACCGGACTGTCGATTGATCGCCTGAAGGATCGAAAGAGTCTCCTGCAAAGCTTTGACCAGTTGCGTCGCGAAGTGGATCAGTCAGGCATGCTGAGCTCCATGGATCGACTGGATCAGAAAGCCTACGAAATGGTCACCGGTGAAAAAGCCCGAAAGGCGTTCGATCTGAATTCCGAAGACAATGCACTGAGAGAAAAATATGGTCGCCACACCTGGGGGCAAAGCGTTTTGCTGGCACGTCGCCTGGTCGAGGCAGGAACTACCTTTGTCACCGTCCATTTTGGCGGCTGGGATCACCACTGGGACCTGCAGAGCGGCATGGACAGTTACCTGCCCCGCGTCGATCAGGCAGTCAGTGCCCTGTTTGAAGACCTGGCTCAGCGAGGTTTAAGTGAAAAAGTTCTCGTCGTACTGTGTGGCGAATTCAGTCGTACGCCGCGCATGAATAACGGCGGTAACGGGGGGCCTCCCCTCAGCATGGGAACGCCGGGCCGCGACCACTGGGGGAACGCGATGTTCTGCCTGATGGGTGGCGGAGGCGTTAAAGGCGGACGCATCATCGGAGCCACGAATCGACTGGGAGAAGCTCCGGCCGATCGACCGGTACGCCCCGGGCATATTCATCATACCATCTATCGGGTACTGGGTATGGATCCTGAAACGTATTTCCTTGATCACTCAGGTAGACCAGTTGCCGCCATAGACCATGGTGAAGTCATTCACGAACTATTTTAAGCTCTCATACAGTCTGTAACATCCTGTGAGTCATTCGTCCCTCAAGTTCAAATCAGAAGACCAGGCGGCCGTCAGATCGCGCTCCCGACAACAATGGGCTCAGTTCCTGATCCTGCTGGCGGGCGTCGGTCTGCTCTGGCTGGTCGTCTTGCCACGGATCGCTGCGATCCCTCAAATGAAGGCGGAAATCGATTTTCTGGAAGAAAAACAGATCGACCCCACCGCCATGTTCTATTCCGATCTCGAAACGATTGAGGAAACCGTTCAGGAAATCACCAACTTCCACAAAGAACATCCGGACGCTTTGTGGTAAACTCGATAGAGACGGAATGACCTCAGAACTGATCTCCTGCGTCGGTCTGATCACAACTTTGACTCTCAAACTGAAAGACTCTCATGAACTCCGCCCCGTTGCGGGAGGCCCTTTCCCGCTTTTCTTCCAGCCAGGGAAAAACGCTCACAGAACTATCGGATAGCTCACCCGTACTGGTCGTCTTTCTCAGACATGGTGGCTGCCCGTTCTGTCGCCAGGTTCTCGACCAGTTGAAATCGCTATCTGCCCAACTGGTGGAACGTCATCTGCAACTGGCTGTCGTGCATATGATGAACGAAAAAGAAGCAGCCAGATTACTGGCCCGCTATGAGCTATCAAACGTTTACAGCTTCAGCGACCCGGATCGTAAACTGTATGAACTGTTTCAGGTTAAACGAGGCAGCCTGGCTGAGACTGTGGGGCCCGCTGTCTGGTGGTCTGGCTTTAAAACGACCATTCTCTCTGGTTATCTTCCGGGCATACCGGGTAAAGACGTACAACAACTGGGCGCCGCTTTGATACTTGACCGGGGCGAAGTCGTCGCCAGTTATTTCTCACAAAATTCAGCCGACCTGCCCGACTGGGATCAACTCCTGGCCTGCGAGCTACCCCGGGAATAACTTAACGTTGATTTCCAATTCGATCCTGAACCTGCCATAATGCGGTGAGAAGTAACTATCCTCGCATTTTCCAATTTGAAGACTGACAGTTTCAGACATATCATGACTACCGAATTTCCAGAAACAATCAATCAGGTCGAACAACTCGACGAATTGTTAAGCCGCCCCACTCCCCAGGTGATTCAGACACTCCAGCAGACTTCCGGAGACATAATCCTTCTCGGCATTGCCGGTAAAATGGGACCGACACTGGCCCGCATGATTCTCCGCGGCGATGAAGCAGCTGGCATCAGTCGACGGGTGATTGGCGTCAGCCGCTTCTCTGATGAAACCAGCAGGCAGCCACTCGAAGACCTGGGAATTGAAACCATCAAGGGAGATCTGCTCGACAATACGTTTATCAACAGCCTGCCTGACGTCCCCCATGTCATCTATATGGCGGGGATGAAATTTGGGGCGACAGGCAACGAATCTCTTACCTGGGCCATGAACACCTACCTGCCTGCGCTGGTCTGCAATAAATATCAAAACAGCCGCATCACTGCATTCTCTACCGGCAATATCTATGGTCTCGTCCCGGCAACCAGTCAGGGATCCGTTGAAACCGACAAGCCCAATCCGGTGGGTGAATACGCCATGAGCTGCCTGGGACGCGAACGGATGTTCGAACACTTCAGCCGTACGCTGAATATTCCCATGACCATCATTCGCTTGAATTATGCGACAGAATGTCGATACGGAGTACTCGTCGATCTGGCATTACAGGTCTATCACGAGCAGCCCATCGATCTCTCCATGGGTTATGTGAATGTCATCTGGCAGGGAGACGCGAATGCCATCACGGTCTGTTCCATGCCCGATGCCGCTTCCCCACCGACTTACCTGAATGTTTCCGGTCCGCAAATTCTTAAAGTTCGTGACATCTGCGAAGCGTTTGGAACACGGTTCAATAAAACTCCTCAATTCACTGGAATACCAGCCGAAGATGCCTTGCTCAATAATGGGCAATTCGCTCACAAACGATACGGAGCCCCCCTGGTGGAGATCGAACAGATCTTCGACTGGACTGCTGACTGGATCCGAAATGAACGTCCCCTGCTGGGTAAGCCCACGCATTTTGAATCGCGCAGCGGCAAATTTTAACCCCGGCCTGCCTGGCTTGAACGCTTGATGATACAGGAATCTATTATCGTGAACTCTTCCCAAATCACAAACACACTACAGCTGGGAACCGCGATCCCCGCTCACCCGCTTGCATTGAATGCATCTCGAAAACTGGACGAACGCCGACAAAGAGCCCTCTCACGTTACTATATCGCCAGCGGAGTTGGTGGTCTGGCCGTGGGCGTCCATACCACACAGTTTGAAATTCGCGATCCCGGCATCGACCTGTATCAACCTGTCCTGGAACTGGCAGCCGAAGAAATGAACCGCGCCGATGACCAGCGCGATCAACTTCTGCTGCGTGTCGCCGGCATTTGTGGAGATACGCAACAGGCAACCAGCGAAGCAGCCATCGCCCGTGAAGCCGGTTACCATTTTGGATTACTCAGCCTGTCCGCGCTGAAGAACGCCGACGAAGAAACCCTGATCCAGCATTGCCAGGCCGTCTCGGAAGTCATCCCTGTATTTGGTTTCTACCTGCAACCCGATGTCGGCGGACGTCTGCTGCCTTACTCGTTCTGGCGTCGCTTCTGCGAAATCGAAAATGTCGCTGCCATCAAGCTGGCCCCTTTCAATCGCTATCATACCCTGGATGTGATCCGCGCGGTCGCGGAATCGGGACGCGACGAGATCGCATTATATACAGGAAACGATGACAACATCGTGCTCGATCTGGTCACCCCCTTTCGCTTCACCTCGAATGGAAGGCAGCTTGAAAGACGGATCGCAGGTGGGCTGCTCGGGCACTGGGCTGTCTGGACCAGTAAAGCTGTGGAGATTCTCAAAGAATGCCGGCAGGTCGCGGAAGCGAATTCGGATATTCCCCTCTCCACGATTCATCGCAATACAGAAGTGACAGACTGCAACGCCGTACTGTTCGATGTCGCCAATCGCTTTCAGGGCTGTATTCCCGGCATCCACGAAGTGTTGCGTCGTCAAGGCCTGCTGGAAGGTACCTGGTGCCTGAATCCCCATGAAACCCTGGGCCCCGGTCAGTTGGAAGAAATCGATCGCATCTATGCAGCTTACCCACATCTGAATGATGATGAGTTTGTTGAAGCCCACCGGGACGACTGGCTCAGCGGCTGATTATTTTCCCGTGTTCAAAAACAGAAACGTCCCCAGTTTGGAGGCGGTCAGAATATCAGTCTTCCCATCCTGGTTGACATCGGAGGCTTCAATCTGCACACCAATGCCAGACCAGTCATCGACCAGATGGGGAATATAGTGGACTTTACCATCCTCGCTGCGTTGCATTTGAAACCAGTAAACCACAGGTGCTGCCGCGGGTTCAATATCTCTGTTCGGACCATGAGCCCAACGCCGTTTACCGGTCACTACATCCTGCAAACCATCGCCGTCAATGTCAGCCAGAGCAAGAGCATGTGGCTGAGTGAATGCCACACCATACTGCTTCAGTTCGCTGCGATCACTCATGATTGTATGCTTCGCAAAAGTGATTTCCGCATCCTTCTGCTGTTGTTCAAACCAGGCCAGTCCCCAACCATGTGCATCGACGCTGGAGATGACATCGTTGTCACCATCTCCGTCTACATCGTAAACCAGCATCTGAGCGCCACCTTTATCTTTTGAAAAAGCGAATGAATGAAATTTCCAGTCGACTCCTCGCTGCGCTGGATTTTCAAACCAGCCATCATTGATCACGATGTCTGTTGCACCATCTCCATTCAGATCTCCAGCTCCCGTTCCATGATAGAAACGATTCCATTCCCCACGCGGTCCTACAGAATGAAAACGCCAGGGCTTGTCTGGTGCACTCCAGTCAGGCGCCAGCCAGCCCCAGTGATTCTCCCAGTGACAGATCAGTTCGGGCTTTTGATCTCCGGTCACATCGACCAGAAGCGGTGATTCACCCTGAACGCGTTCGAACACAAAATGTTTTTTCCATTCTCCGTTTTCCGTTCGTGGATTTTCGAACCAGTATGCTTCGTGAAGATGCACGCGTCCCAGAACCAGAATGTCATCCCAGCCATCCGAATTGAAATCGTATACAAACACCAGCATGCAGTTACTGGGACTGTCAGCGGGTGGCCAGGATACCGGTTCGTAAAAACTCTGCTTTTTCTCGAAAGTGGGCCCTGCATACCAGTAAGGGCCAGCGACAATATCGCGCTGCCCGTCATGATTGAAATCGCCACTCGCGATTCCATCTGCAAAATACTTTTCAGTCAGAATTTTTTTCTGAAACTCTGCCCCTTGGGTCACGGAAGTGAATACACCCAGAGCGATGTAAGAACACAATACAAAAATCGGAGCAACTAGTTTCATTATTTCATTTACCCAGGCGCGTCACAGGGAAAATATCTGTTCCTGCAAACTGATCTATTGATTCGAAAACTGTTTTAACTCTACAAAACTTTAATCAAAAATCAAATCGCTCGTTCATTACCCAAGTTTCAGGCCGGGGTTGACGATAATGATAAAAGCGAGTAATAAAAGGCTCCTCTCCGCTATCGAAACACCACCCTCGACTCAACACCGTAAATCATATCTCGATAAGCATTTATCGACGAAGGACCGTCATAATGTTTGATGACAATACCAGCCGAATCCTCCAGGAAGCCGTAAACGAAATGTTAGTCTGGGTAGGTTTTGGCACTTTGGTCGGCCTGGCAGCGAAAGCCATTATGCCTGGAAAAGATCCTGGTGGTGCTGTGAGTACGATGTTAATGGGGATCGGCGGCAGTGTTGTCGGCTGTGGTACGTTGATGTTTTTCTGGGATGGTGCCCGGGTGACTCCGATCAGCACATTTGGCTTTATTGCAGCGACAGGCGGCGCATTTGTGCTCCTGTTTTTCTATCGGCTGCTCTCCGGTTCCTTCTTTGCTGAAGCCGAAGATGGCGAACGCTGGCTGCATCGTCGTCGTCGACGTCGTCGCGCACGGGGACTGGCTGACGAAACATATTAGAGCGCCACACATATAACCAGAGCGACTCTCAATCTATAATACTCGGCTCCCATCGCCCTGAAGACGCGACAGTAAATCTGGGCGCAGTCTAAAGCAAACCTGGCAAATTCCTCAATTCTCTTCAGATGCGAGAGAGAAAGCGCCACCTGGCTGGTAAAAAACTGCCTCAAAATCAAAGGGAGCCCACATCAATGTCACCGATCATCACCCTTTAATAAAAGCTGTTTCATTGCAAATCCAGCCTCGCTGATATCCTGTGAGACGGCTTTTTTGATGTTTTTTTCCTGGTAAACTGGGTTGAACTGCATAACTTAATACGCTATATAATCTTAAAGCACATGGCCGAGTGGCGGAATGGCAGACGCACGGGACTTAAAATCCCGGGTCCGTAAAGGGCGTGCGGGTTCGAGTCCCGCCTCGGCTATCTCTTTCAGTAAAATGCTCACTGAATCATGCCTGTCTGAACCGTGATTTGTTGCGAAATTACGATCCATTTCAATCTGGTTCAGGAGTATTTGGGCAATCGCAGTGTCACTGGCAGATAACGGAAAACCATGTCTGACAGGAACTCAAATTTGACTGGCTTCCCCAGATAGTCGCTGCAACCTGCCGCGATGCATTTCTCCCGATCAGTAATCAGTGTATGAGCGGTTATCGCAATCACAGGAATCTGATAATTCTGGCTCCGCAGATACCGGGTCGCTTCATAACCATCCATGACGGGCATCTGCATGTCCATCAGGACCAGATCATATGGCGTCCCCAGTCCCTCAGCCTCATGGATTTCCTCAATTGCTTCCCTGCCATTCGTGGCAGTCGTCACATCCAGTCCCATCTTTGACAACATATAGCTGAAGAGCCTGCGAATTTCCTGTGTATCATCAACCAGCAAAACTTTACCTTTCATCCCGGTTGAGATTTTTCCCTTTGTGAAATCAGATGAGGTTTGCGAAAGGCATTTTTTGTCGCGAAGGTCCAGCGGGCTGTCTGTCTCCGTTCCCTCTGATATTTTCCTGCCGACATTCAAGGTAACCGAGAACACGCTTCCCTGTTTCACAGTCGATTGCACAGTTAATTTTCCTCCCAGCAACTGTACCAGTTTTTGACTCAGCGTCAGCCCCAGCCCCGTACCGCTATATTGTCGCGATGCGGAATTATCGGCCTGAGTGAACGGCGCAAAAATATGTTTCAGGTTCCCCTGTGATATTCCTTTACCGGTATCAGCCACATTAAACTGCAGAAGTGACTCGAAATTTGACTGGGTAAACGCTCTGATTTCAATGCGAATCTGGCCGGTGTCTGTAAACTTGACTGCATTGCTTAGCAGGTTACCCAGAACCTGTTTCAGCCGCCCTGGATCAGTCTGAATTGTTTCAGGAATCGTCTCCTGAATTTGTGTCAGTAACTGCAACCCCTTCAGGTTTGCCTGTGGTTCATAAACATCAATCACTTCCTGCAGTAATATTGCAGGAGAACAATCTTCTTTGATGAGTTCGTACTGACCCAGTTCCATTTTTGAAATATCCAGAATATCGTTGATGACCTGCAGAAGATGATCACCATTTCTCTGGATGATATCGATCAGAGCATGATGTTCTGGCAGACTTGTCGACTCTTTCAATACTTCGGAATACCCGACAATTGACGTCATCGGTGTACGAATCTCATGACTCATATTCGAGAGAAATTCACTCTTAGCCTGGTTAGCCTGTTCAACGAGATTGAGTGCTGATTTGAGTTCAAATTCTTTTCGTTTCAGTTCCCGTCGCGTCTGCTTGAGACGTTCCAGATATTCAGTCTGCTGATTCAGAAAGCGAAACCGCTCGGATATGTCGCGGAAGATTCCGATGAAGTGAACGCCTTCATATGATTTTTCAAGTTGATGGAGAGTCAACTCGTACGGAATGCAGGTATTGTCTTTATGCTTGACGACCAACTCACAAACGGCACCGTTTCCAGAGACGATACACTCCGAAAAACAATGCCGGCATGCATCACAGGAGGCTTCAGTCAGCAGATCACGAATATTCGCTTCAGAAATCTCCTCTGTACTCCATCCCCAGGCTGATTCAATGGAAGGGCCAGCTGTCTCAATATTGCCGGTTTCAGTTATCACGACTACCACATCAATACTGAATTTCAGCAGATGCTCTGCGAGGTGATTTTTTAAATATCGAGTTTGAATGGAACTCATACGCGGCCCTTATCTGTCGGTGAAAACTACAATGCGATTCTTCCGTTTTACCCCTTTGTCTTTAGAACTCAATTCAAGAATAAAGGTCGTGTTCACAAACATGACCACTACTTGTTCATAACATCAGTTGGTGTTGTATCGGCATGTTTGACCTCCTCAATCGATGGGGGAATCCCCCCATTACCGCTTCCTGTACTTCAAATCAGGATCCCCAAAGTTGCAGGCGGAAATCAGACAAAGGAGGGCACCGCCTTAACATAGCGCCCCACACACTGCTGACACAGACCCAGAGGCCTCTGGAGACGTCACTTTCAGCCCGACGTCAGGCGAATTGCCCGACTGACACGGAAAGTCTGTCTATTTCAGAGTGAATACAGGGAATCAAATCAGGAAATTACAGAAACGGAGAAATGTATGAGGAAGGTCGATTTTCAGTACTTTTCAATCTATTGAGAAGAATCAGAAGATCCATTTTTTCGATAACCGGGCATATCTTTGATCTTATAGAGAATATGAACGATATCGGTGGTACTGGAAGCCCCTAATTTATTCAGAACATTCGCTTTATGTTTTTCCATTGTCCGATAACTGATCGACATGGAATTTGCGATCTGCTTACCTGAATGGCCTTCTGCGATCAGGTGAAAGACCTGTTTTTCCCTGCGAGTAAGACCATCATACAACTGCAGAACCTGCATTCCATTGTCGGCTGTCTCCTCTGTCCGCTGATTCCAGATAATGCGTGCTGTTTCAATTGCCTGCAGACACTTCTCTCGGGCAAATGGTTTTTCCAGATATTCACAGGCTCCCTGCTTGACGGCAGAGACTGCTTTTTCAATATTTCCGTAGGCACTCATCATAATCACTGGAAAGCGAAGCTGTCTTTTTTCAAATAACTGCATCGCTTCAATGCCGGAAATTTCCGGCATGATCAGATCAATCAGCACACACCCCGGCGTATCAGGTTCGCTGGATTCCAGAAAAGAGAAAACACTGTTAAAAGGTATCGCCGTATAACCGGACGTTCGCAACAGACAGGCAATCGAATCCAGGACATCAGGATCATCGTCGATGATGTAAACATTAAATTCCTTCATTGGCCCCTCAAGTGAAATACAATCTGAAACGAAATGATTCCTGCATCTCATTCAATGATTTGCAAAAGTCATTTATACGACTCAACAGGAAATGTTTTATTATCTAGTTATCCGATTTCAATTCGGTTTATATTTTTTCTATAGAAATATCTCTTACGACAGCGAAACAACCAGATCTTCTCCTGCTTCATCAGAGGGATCAAATTGTACTGATTGTCAACAGGAGTTCATTTATCTGAAATGATGGACACACACCAGTAGTACAAACAGGTTGTATCCACTAAGAGGGGATTCAGTGGAACAGAAACGAAGGTCACTTCGAGTATAAGTTTTCAACGGGACAGAAGCATTCGGAGGACAGTTTTCGTTGATGCTTTATCTTTAAATCATTTGTTTTGAACCACCGGTTCAAAAAAGACATCTCGAGTTACAGTCTGGTTTGATCGAGTAAGTTTTGGAATTGGTATGATCAGTCCTGACTAGTGGAGTGTCATTTTTAAAATTTGGGTTGATAGATATCACGAGAGTGCGACAACGGAGCACGTAAACAACACCCCCAACCCTCAATTTGCAGCTTGACAAAGCACTTGAACACATCGCTTTTCACCATAGATGCTCTCACTCAATATTACGCGATACCAATGCTCCTGGAGACGTTTCAGCAATACGGGAGACAGTCCAGTCATCCTTCCTGTATCACTGTTTTACAATAGACAACAAGATTATCCTATTTACCTCATTCACCCCTTTCTACCTAAACTTAGTGCTTCATTCAACATTGAGGTGAAAACAGTACCAAGAATTGGGTAATTTCCCCCATTTTTATTTTTTTTCCAGAGGGCGATACAAGATTATGGGAACTTCTCTCATCAGATAGCGATCATGATCGATTCTTTAATTCGCATCAGGACACAACCATGAAAATACTGATTGTCGACGAAATCGGATTCATCCGCCAGAGCCTGAACCAGAAGCTGGGACGTCATCATTTTGAGACCGTCTCTGCCGAAAGCGGTGAAGAGGCGCTTCTGATCCTGAAGACCGATTTCTCGATCGATGCCGTCCTGACCAGTCTGTTTCTTCCGACAATGAATGCCCTTGAACTATACAGGGCCGCTGCCAGAATCGAACGGTTCAATGATGAAGGCGTCATTCCACCTCTGAATTTTTACCTCATGGTGACCAAAGAGCATGGCACCTCTTCACCCAAAATGAAGCAATTGACACGCGAAGCACTGGCATTGGGATTTAGAGATCTACTGATTAAACCGATCGACACGGATTTACTTGTCTCAAAATTAAGAAACGCTGCTCCGATGGTGCTCGAAGAGGTTGATACAGACCAGCCTGCAGAAACACCATTTCAGCCTGATCCCCCTGAAATAAAAGACCAGAGCGCTCCCCCCGTCAATTCTCATAATCGATTCGATCAACTCAAAGAAATGCAAAACAGTCTGCATGCACTCAAACGGGAAATGTGTAACTCCATCGACACATTACTGGAGGAAGTCAGTCGAAATTCGATGCAGTAAAGAATGAATTCCTGCCTCCTGCGATTATCGAAGGTTCCGCTTGACCGGGGGCTGACTGACCAGACTTCTTAAAGCCTCTTTCACCTGTACTGCCTGCAGGGGATTCATTTTCAGATAGCGATCCCGTCCCTGTTTTTCTGGATGGAAACTCAAAAACCCATCGTCGTCGACCGTCACTTTTCCAGGTTCGGACAGATCAAAATACCCATCGTGTGGACGAACTGCATATAACACACTCGTTAAATCCCAACTGGGACGGTCGTGCTCTGGTCCACTGTGCAGCAGGTAAGCTTCCCGTACGATGTGATGTTTCATATAGTTAAAATCCCTGGCAATACTCTCACGCGGATAGCGGACGGCAATTCCGACTTCATAACCACTCCAGACTACCGGAGTACTCAGAGGCCACTGGCGGACAAATCGCTGCATGGATTGAATTCCGTTTCGCACGTTGGCTTCGAGGAAATGTGTGTTTCCCTCAATGGGTTCAAACGCACCTGCCATCACGGAGACCAGTTTGACTTTTCGTCTGATCAATTCAGAACCGGAAAGCGGGCTGAACCCATCTGCTTTCGACTCTACCAGATCCGCCAGATTTGCCGCCAGGCCTACTTGAATAATGACGATCGAACCATCTGCAGAAGCAGCCAGCGTTTTCCTCAATAGCGAAACTGCATCCGGAAGTTGTTGATTCGAATTGATATCATGGGGATAACGACTCTGGTCTCCCTGCTTTTCCTGGATCAGCTTCAAATAGCGACTCTCACGTTTCTGGGCATCGCGGGTGACTCCAATGGGAATATCGCCCCGTCCGTAAAAGGTATTCGTGGCATCAGTGAACGGACCTGTCAGCGGATTGATTTTGGAAATGGTCACCGCCCGCAGATTGCATTCCCCTCGATCTGCCAGCGTATGTAACATCGCCAGTGCCAGAACGTCATCGACGTCTCCCGAGATATCCGTATCAAAAATCACCTGAACCGGTTCTGCCGCGGGCAGTAACCGGTTAGACATCATCAAGAATAAACAGATCACACTCAAACGCTTCCAGAACATGAAATTTGTCATCCTTTCAAGAGCGACGGAACGTCAGATGTTAGCATTACATCATCTCGTTCGATTGAAACCTGCGAACTGTTGACTATTTTTTCTGTTGCTGCCGGGCACGATTTTCCATAATCCGCTGCAGCTTGCGTTGCTCCGCTGCCAGCGCCGCATCCGAAATTTCCGCCGGCTTCACATCACTGCGTTTGAGTTTCTCTGTATCAGGAATCTCCCGCATCTTCAGACCACGATACCAGACCGGATCACCATGATCCTGCAGAGACAGGTTCGCGTCACGATCAGACAGGTTCCCTCCCCGATTGGCCAGCAGTTCTACCTGCCAGGCATAGCGTGGGTCGGTGTAATCCAGGTCGATGACTTTTTCCCCGTTCAACCAGTGTTGAATCACGGTCCCCTGACAGACGATGCGTCCTGTATTCCATTCACCCACAGGACGCGTCGCATCATGCGAAGGTGGCAGGCAAAAATAGATCGAAGCGGCACTCGTACGGGGATTCTTGCCATCTGCATGCTGCTTATTGTCCAGAATCTGATATTCATATTGCCCGGGACGGTAATACACGCCGCTGTTACTTCCTGCCGCCACCTTCCATTCAAACTTTAATTCAAAGTTGTCGGGCACTCGCTGTGATTGATATGTCAGGCTTCCCCCTTTACCGGAACGGGTGATGACGCCGTCTTCGACTTTCCAGTTTCCATCATGCTGCCAACCTGTCAGATCCTTGCCATTGAACAAGAGCTTGAAACCCTGCTGTTGCTCCTGTTCCGTTAATTGATTCGGCTCGGAAGTACAACCGGCCTGATTAAACTGAAACAGAACCAGACATGCCACACAGATGATCGCAATCTGTTTTTTCATATTTTGACCTCGGTGTTTCGTTATGGATGATTGAATCATGGGTATCAGTCTGAAATCTGGTTCAACATCTGAAATATCTGTTGATTGATCTTATTTGAAGCATCTGCTTCCAGATAACTCCAACCCGATCTCCAGGTTTCATAACCCTGCAATACATGTTGTTCCGGAGTAGGCAGATATCCGTTATAGCCGTTTGCCAGGGCGATCACAAATGTTGGTTTCAGCGGGCTTTTCTGTTTTATCTCCAGACCAATTTCCGCAAAGACTTCACAGGGTATCGCAACGATTCCCAGTTTACCGATCCGCAGTGCCTGCAGTTTGATATTGACGGTTTCGGGCCCCTTGTCAATTTTGACCGTTTCCCGGGCATACACTTCGTTCGTGGTTAAACGGTCGGGGTCTTTCGCTTCGGCTAACAGTTTCTTCGCATACGCCAGTTCGTCCTGGTCCGGCTTGCGAATTCCCAGATCCAGAGTCCGTTCCTGCATGACGATTTCTGCCTGTCGCTGATACTTCAATGATTTCATAGCTTCATAAGTTTTATCTGCTATCACGGATGCCACTTCAATGACCCGTTCAAAGGCGGCCGCACGCGGGCGAGGTTCCTTGAAATTATAATTGTTGATATCTCCACTCGTGCCATTAGACATGATGCCCACAAAAGTCTCATCACCTCCCAGCCGTTTTTTGATCTGCCGGCAGTATTCTCCAAAATAATCTGCCGAGAGCTGATTGGGCGGAATTCCTCCCACATAATGTAAAGAATAATTAGCCAGCAACGCCAGGGGCTTTCCATCCTCAGTCTGAACCGACAGAAAGGAAACCGCCGGGTCAATGGGGCCAGCCGGCTTGATCAGAATATCACTCCCCCGGGGCGGATTCATCCGGACTTTGTCAGTCAGCTTCCCAAAGGGATTAGGCAGGATTCCTCCCTCTTTGACATACCATCGCCTGTTGTTCACTTCAGCGGGTTCCTCTGTGACTCCCCAGGCGATCTGTGCCGGCTCTAACCGGGCATGGGCGTTAATGATGGACTGCGCGATTCCTTCCGTGAGAAACTGCACGTATTCCGGACTGGGTTGACACTGTGCCAGGGGGACGGAAGTCGGCGCGGTATGCGTGTGAGTAGCAGAAGTCAGCATCTGGCTAGTGGGGATGCCCGTTTTACTGGATGCCATCTGCTTGGCGGCGTCAAAGATCTCGCGTGAAATCAGACAGATATCACAAACCACAAACGCAACACTGACATCACCACTCTTCAAAACCAGCGCCCGGGCATGCAGGGGATCATGTGCAGACTGTGCCTGGCGATCCTGGAAACTGCCGGTCATTGATACAGGGAATTTCCGCGGGGTGATATCATATTTTGCCGCTCCCGCCTGTAAAGAATCCGGGGCTGCTTCCGCAGTCAGCAGAGACAGCGGAAACAATAATAGGAACAAGATCGTGAGACGAAGCATCTTTGGTTCTCCTGCCAGCAGTTTAAAGTTTATTTTTCAGGTTGAGGTGTTGCCGTCTGCTGCACTTCTGTTTTCCAGTCAGCGAGTGCAGACTGCATTTGCTGAACACGGCGGGGCTGCAATTCACTCAGATTTTCTGATTCTGTCATATCTCGACTGAGATCGTACAACTCGACCGGTTCCTGACGAGTCTGATTCATGATCAGTTTCCAGGGTCCCTGTCTCACCGCAGATTTACCATTGTATTCCCAGAAGATCTGTCGAGGCGTTAATGATTGCTGTTGCTTTAACAGGGCGACCAGACTGACACCATCCAGTTTATGACCAGCGGGGACTTTCGCGTCCGACAATTCCAGAATCGTGGGCATCAGATCGATACTGATGACGGTTTCATCACAAACGGTTCCTGCGGGAATCTGACCGGGCCAGCAAGCGATGGCTGGCACACGATGCCCGCCTTCCCAGAGGCTCCCTTTGAAACCACGCAGTATTCCATTCGAACCATTTTTATTCGCACCATTATCGGATAGAAAGAACAGGAATGTATTCTCCGTCAGGTTCAGTTCTTTCAGGACGTTGACGACCTGACCAATGCCTTTATCCATTTCCGTATTCATCTCACGGTAGGCATTGGCGATATCTTTTCGTCGGGCAGATTTGATATCCCCCACCCCCTCTTTTCGCATCGGTTGATCCCCGGGTCCCTGGTAGGGAGAATGCACGGCTTCATGCGCGATATAAACAAAAAAAGGTTTCTCTCGCTGCTGACGGATAAAATTGACCGCATGGTCATTGATCAAATGAGTTACGTAGCCCTGCTCTGCACGGTTCAACTCGGCATTATGCCACCAGTCAAACACTCCTGTTCCATCCAGATGAGCGAAGTAGTCGACATTGCCGCTCACATAACCCACAAAGTGCTGAAAACCGCGAAACGTCGGATTGTACTGCCTTTGATAACCCAGATGCCATTTACCAAACATGCCCGTCTGATACCCCGCATCCTGCAGGCATTGCGCCAGCGTGATCTCATTTTTCTGAAGTCCATGATGTCGGTTCTTCCGGGGATCCGCATAGACCACGCCATCAATGCCCGCTCTCTGCTGATAGCGCCCGGTCAATAAACCGGCCCGCGTGGGACTGCAGACTGCTCCACTTGAATGAAAGTCGGTGAAACGCATTCCCCTGGCAGCAAGCTGATCCAGATGGGGTGTTTTACCATTCTGACTCCCATAACAGCTCAAGTCTCCATACCCTAAATCATCCGCCATAATTAACACAATGTTAGGTTTCCCAATGGTGTTCTCTGCGGTGAGTACCGCTGGCAGAATTACCAACACAGATAGAGCGATGACCAGAATCTTTGCCACGGAGCAGCCTCGTTCCCGGGAGCAACTAATGCAGGTCAAAAAATCTTTTGCATCAGTTTAAGTTAACGATTACCTGTCACTTCACCAGATCTTAATTAGACCGCAGTCTCTGATACAAATCAATCATAGCCATCCCGTGAGGACAGAGAGAAGCACTGATTCCAGTCGAGTTCAGGTAAACAGTTCATGCATAATGCGACCGTGGGGGACCAGCATCGTCGGACGTCCGGTATTGGTAAAGTATTCCATCAACTTCGAGAGAACCAGGTGACTGACAGCGCGCGATAAGCAGGTTTATTGTGCAGTCCAACCGCCATCGATGGTCCAGCTGGCGCCGGTAATTGATTTTGCCTGGTCAGAGCATAGAAAGCAGACCATCGCAGCCACTTCAGCAGGTTCGATCATTTTGCCCGTCGCGGAGGCTTTGAGAAAAACCTCGCTTTCGACCTGCTCCACACTGATGCCCAGCGTCTCTGCCTGCGCAGCGATCTGCCGTTCCACCAGAGGCGTCCTTACGTAAGCTGGACAAATGAGATTCGCGGTGATCTGATAGGGCCCCCCTTCCAGAGCCGTTGTTTTTGTCAGCCCTGCCAGACCATGCTTTGCCGCGATATAACCGGCTTTATTGAGCGACGCCACCTGCGAGTGAATTGATCCCATATTAATGATGCGGCCCCAACCCTGCTGCTTCATTCCCGGAAAGACATATTTTGTCAACAGAAACGGGGCGGTCAGCATGACCTGCAGCATGTTGTCCCATGTGGCTTCGGGAAACTCTTCCAATGGTGCCACGTGCTGAAAACCGGCATTATTGACCAGAATGTCAATCACTCCAAACTCAGTGATCGATTGTTCGACCAGCGACTGACAGTCAGCCTGTTGTGAGAGATCCGTAGAGATAAACCTTATTCGCCGATCACTTGCGCTGAGGTTTGCAAGGTAATCGGGTTCATTCCGGTCAGCAATCACCACATGATAACCTTCATGAAACAGAGTTTGCGCAATCTCAGCGCCGATACCACTGGCAGCTCCAGTAATCAGGGCAGTTCGAGGTGCAGACATCACTTTTCCTCACGTAAGATCTGTTGAATGCGGGCCAGTTTCTCATCTCTCCAGGCAGCCCATTCGCCCGGGCTTTTCTGATTCAAATAAGACTGCGTACCGGAAACGGCCTTCTGCTTTGCGGACTCAGGGATGCGCGTCCAGTGCTCCATATCTTCCCAGTATGCTTCAAAAGAAGCTCCGATTGTGTCAATAAATTTCTGATAGCCACCTGTGCCCCCGCCGAGTTCGTAAATCAGATGCTGCCCCATCAGCGCCCACCGCAGACCCGGACCCTGGCAGAGTGCGGCGTCAATATCTTCCACACTGGCTACTCCCGCATCCAGTAATGCCAGTGATTCCCTCCAGACTGCAGCCGCCAGTCGATTGGCAATGTGACCGGGCACTTCCCTGTTTAAGACCACGGGATGTTTGCCCAGTTTCAGAAAAAATTCTTTGACGGTTTGCAGTGTCGCAACCGCAGTCTGATCACCGGGAACCAGTTCCACCAGCGGGATCAGGTGAGGCGGATTGAAGGGATGCGCGATTAATGCCCGTCCGGGATGCTGCATCACGGACTGCATCCGTGTCATCAAGAGTCCCGATGAACTGCTGCCCAGAATCGCTGTGTCCGGTGCGTGTTGCTCGAACTCCCGGTACACGTCTGCTTTGATTTCATAATCTTCGATCACGGATTCCTGTACATATTCCACATCGAGGAGCAATTCCGCCAGCGAGTCGACAGATTTCAGATTCCCCTGCGCAGTTGCTGCAGCCTGCTGAGTGAGAAGCTCCAGATCAGCCAGACGCTGTAGATTCTTGACTGACTGATCCAGCGCCTGCTGCTTGACATGGTCATTCACATCGTAGATACGGACCGGCAGTCCCTGCGCTGCAAAGAATGTCGCCCAGCTGGCACCGATTAACCCTGCTCCCAGAATTCCAATTTCCTGCATGATTCTTTCGCTTTCATCTTCGACTCAGCTGATCAGGTCGCTTCGAACAACATGGCAATCCCCATGCCGCCACCGATACACAGCGAGGCAATACCCCGTTGGGTTCTCTGTTTCTGCATCTCATGTAATAGACTCACCGCAATTCGCGCCCCACTGGCACCCAGTGGATGTCCCAGGGCAATCGCCCCGCCGTTGACATTGACCCGCTCCTCTTCCCAGCTCAGTGATTTACCAACTGCCAGCGTCTGAGCCGCAAATGCTTCGTTGACTTCCAGTAGACCAATCTCCGCCATGGAAAGTTTTTCTGCTTTCAATAATGCAGTCACTGCATGCGCAGGCCCCATGCCCATGAATTGCGGGTCGAGCCCCACATTGGAAAACGCGCGAATCCAGGCCAGCGGCTGTAGACGATGTTCGGCGACAAAACGTTCTTCAGCAATCAGCAGGGTGGCGGCACCGTCATTGATGCCGGAGGAGTTAGCAGCAGTGACAGTTCCCTCGGGTTTAAATGCAGGTTTGAGACAGGAAATCGTTTCATAACTGGTCTCTTTGCGCGGGTATTCATCCTGCGAAATGAGAGTTGTTTCTTTTTTCCTGTTCGTGACGGGAACGCTCACGATCTCGTCCATAAATTTTCCCGCTTCGATTGCTGCCTGGCAGCGTGCCTGACTCTGCAGGGCATAGCGATCCTGTTCCTCGCGGGAGATATCATATTTTTCGGAAAGATTCTCTGCCGTCATCCCCATATGACAGTCGTAAAAGGCATCCCACAGGGCATCGTGAATCATCGAGTCGACCAATTGCTGATTTCCCATCCGGAAACCACTGCGGGCTCCCTGCAGCAGGTAGGGAGCGTTGCTCATGCTTTCCATACCCCCTGCCAGGACAATACGGGCATTGCCACACAAAATCGACTGCACACCCAACGCCACTGATTTCAACCCGGAACCACATACCATATTCACAGTGGTAGCCGGCACACCGAAGGGCATTCCTGCATTGAGCGCCACCTGCCGGGCCGGGTTCATGCCACACCCGGCAGTAAATACCTGCCCCAGGAATACTTCATCGATCTGTGAGGCACTCAGTTGGCCACGTTTCAATGTTTCCTTTGCAACAATCGTCCCCAGCTTGACTGCTGAAAGATCTTTGAACACGCCGTTAAAAGAACCGATGGGAGTGCGGGCGGCACTGAGTACGGCCACCCTGGTCTGTTTCTGCTGACTCATAATTCCTCACTCTGGTATAAATCACGCAATTTCCGACGCATCACTTTATTGGAGGCTGTGCGGGGTAGTTGTTCAATTTCACGGACGGCATGTATTTTGAAAAGAGGATTGAGTTGACTGCGAATCATCTGCTGCATCTCCTGCATTAGGTCTGCCGCAATAAAGGAGTCTCTATTTTGCATCACCACAAAAATCACGAGCTGGCCCGGTCCCCCTCCAGGTGGCGCAACCGCGATGGCAGCGACTTCTCTGACTCCTGTAGATTGCGTCAGCAGTTCTTCTATTTGAACACAGCTGACTTTAATACCTCCCAGATTCATGGCATCATCGACGCGACCATGGGCCCGAAAGTAGCCGCCCGGTAACGCTTCAATCTGGTCACCATGTCGGCGGAGTGTCTGTCCCTGTGGACCAGGCGTAATATCAGCGAAATAAACGTCATGATGGTTTCGGTTAATCAATCGCGTCGAGAGTCCAATTACCGGGGGCACAAAAAATACTTCACCGTTCTTGGTTTCCTCTCCAGCTTCATTCAATAACAGCCACTCAAAGCCGAGTGCCGGACAGGAGAACAGACCGGGTACCCCCGGCTTCAGAACTGTTCCCGTGATATATCCTCCGCCGGTTTCAGTACCGCCACAGTATTCAATTACCGGTCGGTAGCCGGCACGTGACATCAGCCAGAACATATCCTCGGGATTTGAACATTCCCCCGTAGAGCTGAAGACCTTAATCTGCGACCAGTCCAGACCTGCGGTCGCATCCTGACTTCGCCAGGCCGACACGATACTTGGTACCAGGCCCAGCATGGTGACATTCGCATTCTGTACAAATTCACAAAACCGGCGACTGGTGGGCACGGAGTCTGACAGAGCAATAGTGGCATCATTGATTAAGGAGGCATACACAAGCCAGGGCCCCATCATCCAGCCCAGGTTGGTCGGCCAGCAGACAACATCACCCGCGTGAATATCATGATGCAGGTATCCGTCCCCCGCTGATTTAATGGGCGTTGTCTGATCCCAGGGGATTCCTTTCGGGCTACCTGTTGTTCCGGAAGAAAACAGGATGGTTGTTTCAGCATCAGTCTGACGCGGTACACAGGTCAATTCCGAATCGGCCGAGAGAAAATCTGACCAGAGTTGATCATGTTCACGCAGAGAGACTGCCAGCGATTCCGATTCGGGAAGAACAACCGCCGCTAACTCAGGTAATATTTCCAGTTTCGCAAACAGAGGCAATTGACGTCCATTGCGCGAAATCACATCCTGAATAAAGATCAGCCGGGGATTCGTAATTTTCAGTCGCACCTGCATTTCTTCGGCAGAGAAACTGTCTGCAATGGTCACAACCACGCAACCGGCCGCAATGATTCCCAGAAAAATTGCCACCGATTCCGGCGTCATAGGCAGCATCACCGCTACACGTTCGCCCGGTTCGATGCCTGCCTCCGATAACCCGTTGGCAACCTGGGCCGTCAGTTCTCTGAGTTCACGATAACTGAGGCTCTGTACTTCTTCTAAATGACGCTGAAACAGGATCGCCGTTTCATCTGACTTCTCTCGCAGACACGATTCAACAATATTCAGCGTCGCTCCCCTGAGCCATTCAACCTCCTCGACACCGGCACTGTAATCCATGATCTGCTGCGGTGGCTCTCGAAATTGAATTCCCAGCGAGTCGATTAACTTTGATGTAAAATCGTTCCGGTTAGAAATCGACCAGTCGTAGACCGCGTCAAAGTCAGCCAGATTCAAATCGCCCCGCCATTCCGCAAGATGAGATTGCTGGAGTTCCCTCTCCCCGGGAAACCAGGCCGGGGCAGGCTTTCCGTTAGTAATACGTTCCGCAAAGACCCGCTGGTATAATAACTGATGAACACCAAAAGGGATCTCCGGTGTCAGTACTTCTGTCGTCAGAAAACGCCAGAGTTCCTCATCTGACTGGACAGGGATCTGCCTCAGTAAATCAACCAGCTGATTCGCTTTGTCTGCTGGTAAACCACAGTCAATGAGCGTCGCTGTGGGTATCTCCATTGATGGTTCCATTATCAATCGGGGTCTCAGATCTGCATGAAAAAATAAACTCTAACCGTTCGCGAATCAAATCGCCAGTTCAGGCCTGCTCGGCATAAATTCAATCGAGAAAATGAGTTGACCATCATTTTGATTTTCCATTTATCCCTGTGTACTGACTTCCATTCCGGCTGACAATTGCGAAAATAGAATAAAAGCACACTCATGGCAGTCGAAACCGACCAGTCGTTCCAACACTCGCCTCACCGCTTGCGTAATAGTACTGACCTGTTTTACAGACAAATCGATAAGAGAAAGAGGTTTTATGTCTGTCTGGAATATCAAATCCAATGTGGCCCCTGTTATTTTCCGAGCCTGTCTATCGAGCCTGATTGGCTTGGGCCTGCTTTTGAGCCCTGGGTCTTCACTTGTTTTCGGCGAGACTCCTGCCACACCAGTCAAACCGGAAATCAAAGCGCAGTCAGAACCGGACTCCGTGAGTGGAAAGCGCATGCTGGATGCTATCAAATACCTGGCTTCTGACGAACTGGAAGGCCGTGGCGTCGATACACGGGGCATTAACCTCGCCGCGGATTATATCGCGAAAGAATTCCAGCAGGCTGGACTGAACGTGAAGGTCGTTGAAGAGACTGCTTTCCAGAAATTTACGATTAATACGGGAAGTAAACTCGGTCCCACAAATCAACTGGAACTGACGGGCCCCGATGGAAAAACCATTCCCCTGAAATACGATCAGGATTTTCGCTCCTGTTCTTTTGGCGGATCGGGGAAATTTGATGCGGAACTGGTGTTCTGCGGATATGGAATTGATGCCGATGATCTCAAGTACAATGATTACGCCGATCTCGATGTCAAAGACAAAGTTGTGATCATCATGCGTCGGACTCCTCAACAGGGAGATAAAAACAGCCCGTTTGCCGGTGCACATGGAATCTCCCGCTATGCTGCCCTGCGTTATAAAGTCAGCACGGCATTCGGCAAAGGGGCCAAAGCGATTCTGTTCGTGAATGACGACTATTCCACTCAGGAAAATAAGAAAGAAGCCAAAGAACTCGAACAGGATGCGATCGAAGAACTGATTACAGCGACCGATAACTGGGAAAAATCGTCTGAGAAAAAACAGGAAGAAGCCGAACGCGAACTCAAAAAAGCGTTACACGATATTCAACAGGCACGACAGGTCTTAAAAGACGCGAAGTTCGATAAACTGATGGAGTTCGGTTATGCCGGCAGTGGAGACGGACGTTCCATCCCAATCGCCCATATCACCATTGCTGCCTGTAATCAGTTGTTCAAAGCAGCCGGCAAGCCCACGTTGCAGGAACTGGAACAGAAAATTGATAAAGATCTGAAACCGGAAAGCTTTGCCCTGGCAGACTGGAAAGCCAAAGGGGAGATTTCCGTTGAGCAGATCCGTACGGAAATCAAGAATGTGATTGGTGTGCTGGAAGGAAAAGGACCACATGCAGATGAAACGATCGTGATTGGTGCCCACTACGATCACGTAGGCTATGGAGGCGAAGGCTCGCTGGCACCGGAATCGACCGACGTGCATAACGGTGCCGACGATAACGCGTCGGGGACGGTTGCGCTCATCGAACTGGCCCGTAGACTGGCAGCGCGCCATACACCACTACCTCGGCGCATCGTCTTTATTGCATTTACCGGCGAAGAACGGGGGCTGATTGGCTCTGCACATTACGTTAAGAATCCAGTTTTTGATATCAAAAATACGGTGGCCATGCTCAATATGGATATGGTCGGACGATTGACCGATGACAAACTGACGGTATTCGGAACCGGTACTGCGCCCCGCTGGGAAAAACTGGTTGAGGAAACAGCAAAAACATACGACTTGAAGCTGTCACTCAAACCGGAAGGGTTTGGTCCCAGTGATCACAGTTCGTTCTATGGTAAGCAGATCCCCGTACTCCATCTCTTTACGGGTACACACAGCGACTACCATCGCCCCTCCGATGACTGGGATAAAATCAATATTCCAGGCATGCAGCGTGTCGTTGGTTTCCTGGAAGAGATCGCCATTGCGACTGCAGAAAATCCCAAGCGTCCTGAGTATGTCAAAATTGAACGTCCGGCAACCACCATGCGTTCCGGCAATCGCCCTTACTTTGGCAGTATTCCTGATTTTGGCGGCGAAGGGCCCGGATATCACATCTCCGGTGCCTCTCCTGGCAGCCCGGCTGATAAAGCAGGCCTGAAAGCCGGCGACACCATAATCAAAATGGGCAAAACGAAAATCGACGGGCTGGATGACTTCGACCTGGCGCTGCGCATGTTCTCTCCCGGGGAAGAGGTGGAAGTGACAGTCATGCGTGAAGGAAAGCGGGAAAACCTAAATAATTTCAACCCAGTTCGTTCTGATCATTTGCGTGTATAAACCAGAGAAACGCTGCCTGTATAGTCGCTTTTCTTTCGGCCTGCGTTGGGAAACGAGTTATAAATCTGCAACAGTCCCATCCGCAGATTCCAACGATCCTCATTATCCAGCTTGAACAGCAGGCCGGTTTCGGTGGTCACACGCAAAATCTGTACGATATCCACACTGGGAGTCCAGGTCTGTTTATGTTCCAGTTTGATATGATCGGAAATCGGCCAAATAAGCTCTAGCTCAGCAAATATATCGAACGTGGTTCGCTTGAGGGTGGGGCTGTTATAAATTTCGCGCGTTCCACCGGGACCAAGACGAATTATCAGTCGCCTGTCATCTTCATTGATAAACCGATATCCCAGACCAGTAGAAAGCGTGCCGCGCCAGTCCAGATTTTCGAATTCGTCATAAGTATTCTTGTTCGTGACGAAGACGATCCAGTTAGTGGTGCGGGCAATATCTAAAGTGGCATTACCATACCAGCGATTCGCATCACGAATCCCGTTGGCTTGTCCCCAGCGACCACCGATCTCAAAATCGAACAGGTTATCATTATCAGATTTTTCGAGATTCAGTCCAGTGGTGACATAACTACGATCGGTATTCCCCGCCAGATAAGTTCCCCCCAGTTCGAACCGTTTTGTCCAGATTTCTACATACTCCCAGCACTGATCCGAGTATTCAGTAATTGGACTAAAAGCTGATTCTTCATCTACCCCCTCATCCAGATCAGGGGCCACTCCCAGGGGCTGCGGTACAGGAAGCTGATTGATCATCGAGGGTAATGGAGGTAATTCTGCATTATCGTTACTGACCAGAAGTTGATCCCCTTCTTCAACCTGAGTATCGGTCCCTTTATATTCCAGTCGATCTACGTTCTCCAGCAGAATGGACTGTACCTGTCCATCTGACAGACGAAACAGGATGTTTCCATTCTCAAATCCAATGCTTTCCCCGGAGAAAAATTCACCGCTTTTCAGGTAAAGCGTTTCCATCTCGTAAGCTTCGGCTGAATACACACTGCCCGTAAGCCCCCACAGACACACTAAATGTATCAACAGGATCTGCAGAATATTTTTAGATTGAATAAAGAGGTTAGAACAACCCATTAAACCATCCGTGGCTGGACAACTCAGTTGTAGGATTCAGGGAATTGTTGTGGAGTTCACATTTTCAGAACAGGAGAGGGGGCCGGATTCTAGTAAGGTTCCCGGTTTACTGCAATGTGTTTCTCGCTTGAATCTGGTGGCTGACCCAGCAGGAAATCTTCACTGGAAAAGCAGACAGACAAATCCTCTTAACCCTCTATTAAACAAGCACTTATGCGTCAACTATACACATAGCCTCTCTAGTTTTTTTCTGATCGCGATCAATCGTAACGGTCACATGAAATGCATCAGTTCTGCGCGTTTTCATCCCCCAAAATTGATCCGGCAATTTACGTGATCAGCATAACCGGACATTTTAACTGTCTGGAACACACTCCGTATCTCCTCCTTCCGGCTTCTCTGCCCCGAACTCAGCAAAAAAGCAGACAACATCCTGAGTACATCAGACCGCACCTGCTTTTGCGTGCTAAAGTTTTTTTGATTGCAGTTCGTTTCGGGCCAGCAGCAGTGAACTTACTGACCAGTCAATACAACAAATCAAACACTAAGCAATACTTGGGCGGTTCTAGCCCGGTTGGCAACATGATTGTTGCCTGTCGTGAGGGGGAAAGATTGAACTATGGGATTCTTGAAACGATTCTTGAAGACAACTTATCGGGATAATGCCGCGGGCAAAGCGCGCAGCAGTTTCGAAAGTCTCTCAGAAGACCAGCTGGAAACACATTTGAGAATTGCCAAATACGGCGATTTCATGCTGACTGACGCCATCCGTCCGTCATACGATCTCGAAGTCGTACCGCAGGCTGGTTATCGTCACGACGTATACACAGACAAAGAAACCGGGATTAAAATTCCTGTTTTGATGGCTTCCGCTTCCCGGGAAATCCTGTTTGACCTCTTTATCGATCTGCTCGATCCACTGGGATATGAAGTCGATGTTGTTCTGGAAACCAGTCACGACGGGTCCAATCACCAGCATCAGGATCTGTATCGCGAACACATGGATCTGCCTGTTCTGAAAAGTACACTCTACGATTACGAAGACCTGCTCCTGAATGATGGCTGCGCGGGGATTGCGGTTTTGAACCCGCAGATTCCACTGGAAGTTCAATTCGACGAGCACAAGCTGCTCATCATGTATGGCCAGGGAATTGAACAGTTCGAACAGACGCTCGAAGAATATGGCATCCCGCACATCAATGATCTGAAATTCATCACAGAAGCAGAGCATGTGCACTCTTCCAGCGATGAGTCCATCGAAGAACTGGAACAGTTGAAATACCGACTGGGGATCGATTTCGACTAATCTGAATCGAACTTCCACTGATCCCCCTGCTGTCAACTCATTTGAAGCTCCGCCTGCAAACCAGTGTCGTCAGTCATTCGATCACCGGGATTTCCTGCTCAATGACGATATCCACGAACACTGCTTGAATCAACAGGCCAGTTGACTTCAAGTTCCAGCTCAATTGTGCTCTCTCCTGTCCTGAAAACAGTCAACGTTGATTCCGAGCCTGAGCACCGTCGCCGGCAACTGTACTTTCAGTGGTTCCAGCGAATGATTCGGGCTGCTCACCTCCCCCTCTGGCTGACCATCTCAATTCCAGTGGGCACAGGCCGGGCTTTATCAGGAAAGCGTACTTTACACTGTAACATTTTCCTTGGAATCAATCTCAACCTCACGCGGAGCAGCAGATGGCTGAGGCCGTTTCAATGCGACTGGTCGTAACAGATTCAGCCCCCACTCTTTGGCATCCATCGTCAGACTGAACAAAGTCGGAACCAGAATCAGTGTAAACAGAGTGGAGACAATTAATCCCCCCAGCACCACACTTCCCAGTCCGCGATAAAGTTCACTTCCGGAACCGGGGAACAATACCAGTGGTAACAGCCCCAGGACCGTTGTGGTTGTGGTCATAAAGATCGGGCGAATACGAGTCCGGATACTTTCCAGGATCGCTTCCCGGGGAGTCATACCATCTTCGTTGATATGATTCAAAGACTGGTGAATTATCAGAATCGGGTTATTCACCACAGTCCCGATCAGGATTACAAACCCCAGCATGGTGAGTACATCCAGTGTCTGCAGCATGAACAGATTCAGAACACTGAGCCCCAGAATTCCACCGACGGCTCCCAGGGGCACGCTGAAAATAATGACCAGCGGGTACAGCCACGATTCAAATAATGCTGCCATCAACAGGTAGGTAATCATCAATGCAAGCAGCACGTTGAATTGCAGTGCCGCCCAGGTATCGCGCAGCTTATCGGCTGTACCGGACAGATTGATACGATAGCCACCCGCCAGTTGTCCGTTTTCGCGCATCGGCTGAACGATTTCTGACTGAATCTGATCCATGGCATCTTCCAGTGCCATCTCTTCAGGAGGCGAAACTTCAATCGTAATCGCGCGTTGCCGTTCGCGGTGATTCACCTGTTCGGGACCGCTTGTGATTTTCACATTCGCCAAGGCTCCCAATGAAACCAGTCTGCCATCCGGAGTCGCCACTGAGAGGGCTGCGACATCCTGAGTATTCTGAATATGGCGCGACTGACCGATGATCGTCAAATCAATTTTGTCTCCTCCCAGGTAGTAATCGCCGGCAAAAGCGCCATCAATCAGCGCGTTGGCCGTGTAACCGAGATCGGCACTACTGACTCTATTTTCAGCAGCCTGCATCAGTTTCGGTTCGATATGCACTTCCGGACTGGAAAGGTCCAGACTGGGAATAGGACGCACCTGCGCATTGGGAATCATCTGCTTGGACTTGACCAGTATCTGCCCGCCCATGGCAACCAGTTTCTCAAGATCGGGACCAATAATTTCAACCTCAATTGTCCGTCCTCCCGTCAGTCCCTATTCGAACAGACTGGACTGTTTCGCGACGGTAAATGTTCCCGGCAGTTTTGATCCCGCCTGCTGTACCAGGGGAATCAACTCTGCCACACGCTGGGAATCAAAGGCCCGGATACCCATAAATACCTGGCGTCCCCGTGCCACAAAGAAAAAGTCGCCAATGACCGGATAATTCAGTTTCTTTGCTTCTTCACTTTCCGGATCAATATCCCAATAAGGTCGCAAATCTGACTCAACGGTCTCCCCCAGTTCCATCAACTGGTTCAGGTTGTAGCCCGGAGGCGGAATCAATATACAGAAAATCAGATTCCGGTTACCGGTAGGCAGATATTCCACCTTAGGCCATAACTGCCAGCTGATGCCAACAGCAGCTCCCACCAGGATGCACGTCACTGCCAGTCGTCTGATTGTTCCCCGCTGGATCCAGGCATTCATGCCAACAATTGATTTCACAAAGAAAGCCCCGCCCGATTCAATCGGCCCGATAATAGCCCGATGCAGGGCGCTCTTTTTCTCTGCCTGATCAAGATCATCTTCGGGATGAGTCGAACGCTGAACATCCTCCAGGCCCTGGTCATCTCGTTTATGCAGCAGTCGCGCTGATGCGGTTGAAATCAATGTCATCGACACGATCAGAGACAGACCGACGGCAGCGCTGATCGCCAACGCGATGTCCTGGAACAACTGTCCTGCTTCTTCTTCAATGAATACCACTGGCAGAAATACGGCAATCGTAGTCAATGTCGATGCCAGTACGGCGCCCCAGACCTCTTGTGTCCCTTTGATCGCTGCCTGGAAAGGAGATTCTCCCAGTGAATAGCGTCGGAAAATATTCTCCAGCACGACGACAGCGTTATCGACGAGCATCCCGACAGCAAAGGCCAGACCGGCCAGGCTGATGACGTTGAGGGAGCGTCCCAGCGCCCCGAGGATCAGAAAGGTACCAATGATACTGGTTGGAATCGCCAACCCGACCACCAGCGCACCACGGGCAAACCAGAATCCGGCTCCAATGATCAGCGCCAGGCTGACAGCAAAAAACCAGGGGGAAATAAAAGTTGCCGCGACGGCTGTAATTATAATGAACGGCACAACGATCAGAGTACGAATTCCCAGGTGTAGAAACGACATCAATACGATCATCGTCAATGCTCCGCCGATGAAAATATTATTCTGCACCAGGTCAACTGAGGAATAAATATAATCGGTTTCGTCGTAAACCTGAACCAGTTGCAGGCCCCGTGGTTTGAGAATATTTTCGTCGATGTCTTTGACTGCTTCTCTCAAACCATCCATGATGTCCAGCACATTGGCACCGGTTTCACGGACACAGTTCACGGCGATACTCGATTCACCAAATCGTCTGACCAGGCCGTCCGGCTTTTTGTATCCCAGGCGTACTTCCGCCACATCTCTCACATAGACCGGCGCACCATCACTGACTGCCAGTAACTGATTTTCCACTTCTTCTTTATTTCGGAACTGTCCCAGCGTTCTCACGACCCAGCGGCGTTTTCCTTCCCAGAAATCGCCAGCCGATGTATCTGCATTCTGACCACGGAGCACGTTGCGAACATCGCTAATCGTTAACTGCCGGGCCGCCAGTTGTTCGGAGTCCACGACCACCTGTAGTTCATCTTCCAGCCCCCCCAGCACGTTTGACTGTGAAACGCCTGAGACCCGCTCGAAACGCGCTTCAATTTCATCTTCCGCAAAACGCCGTAATTTGGTGACTTCGATATCTTTTTCAGGCAGAATGCCTCCACGAACTTCGGGATATTCTTCTGCCAGCAGGCGCAATCGCAGCATCGCCAGCCCCGGATTGGGGGTATTTCGTACGATTTCCAACTGCTCTTTGACTTCCGGGTGTGCCTTCTGGAAAGCAGCGATTTTTTCATCGGAAGGGAGACGACTGCTGAGAATAAACCAGGCAATCGGTCGGTCCGCGGCATTCGCCGTACTGATAATCGGTTGATCAGCGTCTTCCGGATACTCGGGCACCTGCTGCAGGCGGGAATTCACTTTCAGCAGCGCTTCATCCATATTAGTACCAACCAGGAACTCCAGTGTGATCGTCCCTTTGGAATCCGCACTTTCAGAACTCAGTTTGGTAATGCCTTCCACGCTCTTTAACTGTTCTTCCTGCTCCAGAACAATTTCGCGCTCCACTTCCTGCGGGCTGGCGCCAGGCCAGCGAGTTTCCACTGTAATCGTGGGACGTTGCACCTCAGGTGTCAGTTGCATCGGCATGCGCGTCAAGGCAACCAGACCGAACAACACAGTCATCAATACGCCGACTGTCACCTTGACAGGATTATGTACAATGGCATTAATCAGATTCATTGCTGTTCCTCTTTAACCGTCAGTGTTGATAGCTTTAGCTGTGGGTAGTGCATCAGGTGACAGGACATTTGAAATCGCAACATCCTGTCCCGGGCGCAAGCGTTCGTTGCCTCGAATGACAACATATCCTCCGCCTTTCAGATCCCCTTTTACCTGAATCAACCGGCCATCGGCCACACCAACCTGTACGGGCACCGCACGGGCTTTGCCCAGTTTGTCGCTTTCTTTTCCCGGTTCCACCACATAAATCATGGGTGTCTGCCCCCCCAGAACGAGGGCATCCTTGGACACCATTAACGCGTTCTGCCTGGGTCCCGTGGGGAGAACCGCTCGCGCAAGCATACCCGACTTCAACAGGGGACCATCTTTGGAAATCTCATTCTTAATACGTACCTTGACGGGAAAAGTTCGTGCCCGCACATCTGCCTGGGGGACAATCAATACAACTTCTCCCATAAATACCTTATCGGGAATCGCGGGAACTTCCACCCGGACTTCCATTCCCAGTCGAACATGGGGTACATGATTTTCCAGAACCTGCACCTCGACATCGACGTAGTCCAGAGCGATTACTTCTGCTACCAGTTCTCCGGAATTCACCCACTGACCGACTTCGGTATGTTCGGCAACGACATAACCATCAAAGGGTGAAATGATCGTGTGTTTGACGACCTGACTTTCGAGTTTATCAACCAGCGCCTGTTGTACGGCCACCCGGGCCCGTGCCTGGGCGATCTGTTCCTTTCGGGGACCTTCCACTGCCAGCTGATAGGCAGCTTCCGCTTCCGAATACATCTCTTCAGAGCGAATCGACTCGGATACAACCGCCTGTATGTCATCATCGTTGACTGCTTTTCTGGCATACAACGATTCGAGGCGTTTGAGACGTTTCTGCTGATATTCACTGTCTGCTTTTGCAGCCATCATCAATGCTTTCGCACGTTTAATCTCGTCGGGTCGTGTTCCATTCTCCAGCTCTTTCAGTTCCTCTTTGCGCAGATCCAGAGTCGCTTTCTCGGAGTCTACTTCCAGGTTAATGGTATTGATCAGCAACTGGGCCAACGGTTGTCTGGCACGAACAAAGTCACCTTCATTGACCGGGAATTCAGCAACCCGCCCCCCCACAGCACTGCCAATCACGCTGCGCTTGATCGGCATCACTGTGCCTACGAAGGTTTGGCCTGATGCGACTTCACGCTCGACGATCTTTGCGACATCTACCTTTGCAGCTCCCTGTTGTGCCGGGAGCGGTTGTGCTGCCATGATCATCGTACACATCACAGCAGCAAGACTGGTTGCTATTCTCATTTGATTCCTCAACGTCATATTAAATTTGTTGAATCTGCATCAATTATTTATTTGTCGGGGTTTATATTTTGCCGGGGTTCAGGAAGTTTCAAGTTCGGGGACTTTGGCGCCCAGGTTTTCCTGGACCTGTGCCAGCAACGCTTTTAATGTCTGCACCTGTTCGGGAGTCATGCCATCGGTTGCCTTGTTCCTGAGTCGTTTCAGACAGGCCACCATCTTTGACCAGACCGGTTTTGCTTCCGGCAGTACATTGATCACTTTGCGGCGGCGGTCGTGGGGATCATTCTCGCGCATGATCCATTGATCACGTTCCATGCGATCCAGAATGCGGACCAGTGTGGGAGGCTCGATCATCATCCTCTCAGCCAGTTCAACCTGCGAGAGAGGTCCTTCATAAACCAGCCAGCCGATGACCTGAAACTGACGAAACGTGATCCCGTAAGGCAGCAACTCCTGATTCAATGCATCCTGATAGAAGTGCGAGGTCATGGTGATCCAGTAACCCACACTTTCTTCAAAATCATATTGCAGCATCAGTTTCTCCTTGTATATCGAGAATCCGGATTCATTAGCCAGGCTAATCATTAGCCCTGTTATACTCATTGAATCCCCCCTCTGACAAGACCTGAATTCGCGATCTAGCCCGCTTTAACGCTTTTATTGAAGCTGTTGGGGGAGATCCAGCGATTTTTTCGAGGGAGATATTCCGATTCCAGCCGGTCCTGGTAGATCTGCACAAAGAATGATGCAAAAAAACAACAGGTACCAGTACTCAAAAAGCACTGTCGGTATTTGTTTTTTCCGTATCTGTCGGTGCCGATTTAAGATTCAGCACACAGCGAAAACCCACATCGGCGGGTGGCGTTCGCATGTTTTCTCCCGTCCGTTTCCAGACTTCCCATGATTTCTGTCCCCCGCGCACCACACGCATACTAGGTTCGACAGCTCGTCGAGGCCCCTGCCAGTCACGAACGACTCCTGCATCGGCCAGAGCCAGCGCTGCCTGATATGCATTTTTCGAATACCAGTCATCGCACCATTCGCGGGCATTTCCCGCCATGTCATATGCGCCATACGGACTACGGTCGCCGGGAAATGATGCTACAGGATCGATTTGGCCGGGCTGACGAGTCACCTGCCACAGAGGCCTCCCACTCCCCCAGGGGTAGGGAAACCCCTGCTCTCCCCGCGCTGCTTTTTCCCACTGCGTCTCGCGTGGAAGCTGCTTGTTCATCGTGCGTGAATAATTGAGTGCATCAGTATAGGAAACCCCCATTGCCGGAAAATTGGCAGCCTGCGAATCATTAACCGCAGGCTCGGGAATTTTGCCTTTCTTGGCGATCATTTCCGAACGCCAGCGACGATACTGCTCCAGCGTTACTTCATGCTCATCAATATAAAATGCATCCTGATAAACAGAAAACCGGGGTTGGGCATTCGCGTCTCCGACGACAACTCCCTGCAGGGAAACCCCGGCCGGCACCAGCACCATTTCACTATAGTCACCATCACAGCGAATTCGATTGGGAAGCCCTTGTGGTGAGTACCCGGCTTCTTTGATCACCGTAAATCCTTCCGGCAACTTGAAAGCAGAATCCGGTTGATTCGGTTCCGTCTCTGTACCAGATCTGATGACAGTAAAGCTGGTTGAATTCACTCCCGGCCCTGCAGGTAACATCGCCATAAACTCATTTTCAGTTCGACCTGCTGAACCTGGCTGCTGAATCTCAAAGTTATGTACATAATCGACGACCTCGAACTGATCATCCGGATTCCCCTCAAGAGGAGCCTGCGTCTGCTTCGCCGTTTTTTTCGGGGCAGGTTTGACTGCAGTCGGTTTCAACGTCGGTGCCCGCATACTTGAAGAATCTGCTGCCTGGCGGGGCGGTTGTGACTGTGGCTTGACTGGTTCGCTGCTTCCTCCGCATCCCGCGATGAACAGCAGAGAAAAGCTCATAATCCCTGCACATAGTTTATCTTTGACTTGATGAATTCGGTTCATGAGAGAGACCAGCCGGTTTGAATAATATGCCTGACAGTACTTGCAACTATCTCCATTTTATCACAGCTGGCTTATGAAAAACAGCGTTTTTTCATTATCTCAATCTTTTCACTCTGAGACGGAATCGATCAGCAGCTTTTCAAAATCATCCAACTCAATACAATGCCGGGCGATTTCGGGATGGGCAAACACCCGCACCCGCTTCACAAAATCGTCAAACTGCTTGCGGGCCAGTGTATCCACCACCGGAGAGACAACATGCAGTGGTTGATATTTTGCCTCACGCGTGGAATAAATTTCGACATTAAATTCCACTTCCCGATGCGTGGGAGGAGCATCAATCAGAATATCTGTCGAGATAACCGGTTGCTGCAACTTCTGAGAAAGCCGTTTTGCCAGGTTTTCACTCCAGCGCACCAGCGATGCAACAGGTCGATGTGCAATCAACTCAAATACTTCAGATGATTCATAATAGCTGAATTCGGCGACTCGCTTATACAACAGTCGCTTCGTACTGAAAATCCCTTCTACCAGTCGTTCACAGTCCGTTCCCCGGGCTTGCGCACGTAAAACGGAAATGGAATCGGATTCCGTCAGCTGAAAGTAGTTGGAGAGATCGAGCTGCGGATACAGATGGTAAAACGCCCGTGCAAACATGGTACTGGCGGAACGGACGGCATGATGCCAGTATACTTCGCTGAACATGACATAGCGGGCAAACACCATCAGTTCTGCCGCGGTCTTCCCTTTGGAACCGATCGCCAGGCCATCACCGGCGGCATTGACCATCAACGATTGAATCAGTCGGTTTTTATCAAAATTACGACCATAGGGAACACCGGCATGCAGGCTGTCCCGATCAAGGTAATCCATCTTATCGATATCGATGGGGCCTGAAAGAATCGAACGGACCAGCCGCATTTCCGGCGTATCAGAACTGGGAACCAGAATATCCAAGACCTCGGCTGGTTCAATTCCCCATTCTGATCGCAGAATCTCTGCCAGTTCGCGGCCATCTGAAAGAAACTCTCTGGCAAATGCTTCATGCCGGGGAATCCCCTCCAGCGACATATCTTCAATCAAATGACAGAAAGGCCAGTGCCCCAGATCATGCAGCAGAGCCGCCGCAATCAGAACTTCGGCAGTATGTACATCGATCGTAGCAGTAAAACGTGGGTCTTTCCCCAACTGCCAGAGATACTGCAGCGCATTCTGATATACGCCCAGCGCATGTTCGAACCGCGTATGAGTGGCGCCCGGGTAAACCAATGCAGTAAAACCAAGTTGCGTGATATGTGACAGCCTGCGAAATTCGGCTGTATCGACCAGAGCCCGCACCCGCCTGGTAAAAGGCACATCCTGCTGATAGGGAATTCGCACCAGGCCACTGCCTGACTGCAGACTCGATAACTCCGGGATCTCTACATAAGGATGGTTCATATGAATTCGACAGTTTCCGGTCGTTTGATATTACAGTTTAAGCGAGAATCGCAGAGGGATCATTGGGAGCAAAGAGTTCTTCGACGACAGAGGCAATCAGCTCATTATCTTCCTGTGCCCCTTCAGAACAGAGCGCTTCCCACAAAACCTGCCCTGCCTTGACCGCCTGTTGAACCTTAAGCGGCAACTGTTCGGTTGAAGCCGATGATCTGATTTCCTGAGCTTTAATCGCTGCAGAAAGCGTATCTGGGATGAGTTCAATCTCATCAACCGATTTAAAATCCACCATTCCCACCAGCAGTGGATTGACTCGCCCCTGAATCAGCGAGCGAACGTCATCCTGATAAGCAATCAGCGGTTTACCAAGAATCCAGGCCATCGCTGCTTCAGAAACCGCCCCTTCATCCGGCGTGCGGCCATTCAGATTCCAGACCATCGCCTCACACTCTATCACCAGCTGGTAAACATCGAGTGCGAAGATCGCTTCATGCAGAAACTGGGCAGCCGTCGGTGCATCCCAGTTGCGTTCTACCAGAACATTCAGTATCAGTCGAAATTCCATGCCATCACGGTGGGGCAGATAAACAGTGTAACCAGAATCGATTAACTGGTTGGCAATTGCTGTCATTTCTTCGCGTTCACTGCGATTGAAGAGAGGACCTGCACAATAAACACGAATCGGCTCATCAGAATGTTTCATGGTCTAACCTGTAATGCTTCCCTGCTGAATGAAAACCATTTAGAATGTTGATTGAGAGGGGTCGTGCAGAATATTGTAGCAAGAGCCCGTATTTTTTCACCCGAATCAGAATCTTTTCAGCCTGCTTCTTTAAAAAACTGGTTTTTGAATCACCTGTTCTGACTCAACCTTCTGATGCGTACTCAATCCAGATCGAATTAAATGAACCAGCGTCCTGCCACAAAGCCATCTTTTGACAGCCGACAGTTTACCTTTGCCCTGCTCTGTATTCTACTGGGCAGCGGGTCTGTCACCCTGGCCCTGCAGACTATTCTGGGGAACCAGGGTATTGCCGGTTTTTTCGTGAGTGACTCACTCCGGCATTCCCTGATCCAGGCCTGGTCGGGCCAAATCGATCCGGTCAACCAGTCAGCCTTCATTCCCTTTTTTCCTTTGCTGCTCTATCTACTGGTCGCTGCCTGCTGTTGCTGGATCTCGGGCGCATTCCTGATCTGCAAAATCCAGAAACACGCCTTCCCAACCGCATTGACAGACTGGGGAATCCGTGGATTTCGCTGGTGGTTATTGCCTGCTGTATGGGAAATTCTGCGGATCTCCTCTTTTATTCTAAACTGGGACAGTGTTGAATCACTGCTGCTGGCAACATCCCCATTCTGGTTCGCGATCAGTATCGCAGGCTGGCTGGCTACTTTGGCTGAAATGCTCATTCCTCTACAATACAATTCAACTGAGATTGAGTCAGATTCACTGATAGCCAGGGGACGAATCCCCCTCACCTCCTGTCTGATGATGGGAATCTTCACTTTCATCTTCACCTGGATGAACTGGCGATTATACGACGGCCTGTTGATTCCGCATGGCGACTCGGCCATGTATGAAGAGCACCTCTGGAATGTTTCGCATGGCAAAGGCTTTCGCAGTTATCTGGACCAGGGCCTGTTCTGGGGGGAACATATTCAGTTCATTCACCTGTTCCTGCTCCCGCTCTATCTGATCTGGCCTTCGCACCTGACGATGGAACTGTGTGAAACAGTTGCACTCGCTGCAGGAGCAATCCCCTTGTATCGTATGGCAGTCAGACACAGTCATTCCACCACAGCAGGCAAAGCAATGGTGGCAGCTTACCTGTGTTATTTCCCGCTGCATTTTCTCGATATTTCCATCGACCTGAAAACTTTCCGCCCCATTTCATTTGGAGTGCCTCTGCTCCTGTTCGCCCTGGAAGCAATCGAACTTAAGCACTGGAAAACGGCGCTCATCCTACTGCTGCTGACCCTCGCCTCAAAAGAAGATTACGCCATCATCCTGGGGCCACTCGGGCTCTGGATTGCCTGGCGGGCTTTTCAGGAGCGCAAACGTGGTACATCCACATCCCCTTCTTCTAATCTGGAAAAAATAAAAGCGATTGCACCGGGAATAAGCCTCTCACTGTTTGCCGTCGTTTATCTGGCCGTCGTGGTAGTCGTTCTGATTCCCCTGTTCCGTGACGGAGCGAAAGTCCATTACGTGGGCTACTTCAGCCAATTCGGAGAAACACCAACCGAAATTGTCGAAAACATACTGTTCAATCCCAGCCTGCTGTTCGGCCAGCTCGTGCATCCAGATACCTTAATGAATCTCCTGGCATTTCTTGTCCCGCTCGGTTTTCTGCCCCTGTTTTCCCCCAGTCGCCTGCTGGTGGCCGTTCCACTGTTCGGCCTGCTTTGCCTGAATGAAGTCGCCAGCGATCCGCGACATCATTTCCATGCCCCCATCGTCCCCATCCTGGCATGGGCGGCGGCATACGGTTTAACGAATGCGACTGAAGTGTTGCAGCGATTCAGAAAACAACATCAACCCGACGTCATTCGGAGGCCGAGTTTTTCAGCCCATTTCCTCTGGAGTTCATCTTTGGCAACCGCAATCTTTTTCAGCCTCAGCCCACTGGGACTGGCCTTCTGGGATCCGGGTTCAAAATATTACTGGCAACGTCTTTATGTGCCCGGTGAACGCGCACAGCAGTTTGCCAAAATCGAAAACCTGATCCCGCCGGAAAGTCGTGTGGCCTCAACCGATTTTATACACCCGCGTTATACCCACTTTGACCGCTCCTATGACTACAGTGAATATCCGCGCAAAGTGAATGATAATAAGCCGGGCGCACCACCGGATACCGATTACATTGTGATCGACACCCGGCACCCCTACAGCAATATCAAAACTCCCGATCAGATTCCCGAATACCATGATCACCCCGAACGCTGGGAACTGCTCCCTGATCAGACTGATGGATATTTCATCATCTTAAAGCGAAAACCGGAATCGGCTTCCTCACAAAAGCAGTCAGCCGCGCGCTCTTGAATTCCGCTTCAGGATGGCTAAAATCAGCGCCGTTTAACGGGTTTTTTGACTAATTCCGAGAGTAGTCGTCCGTTTCCAGTGACTTGCAGTGACCGTACAGCTATGGTATGCGGCATGTCAAACACAGGCGTTCATAACTAAAACTTCACTCCAGAGTATCCGTCCCGCAGGACAAGAGAATAAGTCATGGCACAACAATACATTATGCAACTGGAAGGCGTCACCAAAGTTTTTGAACAGAAAGAGGTTCTGAAAGACATTTGGCTCTCCTTTTTCCCGGGAGCAAAAATCGGTGTCCTGGGGACGAACGGTGCGGGAAAGAGTACGCTGCTGAAAATCATGGCAGGCGAGGATACTACCTTCACCGGCGAAGCCCGGCCTGCCAAGGGAATTAAAATCGGCTACTTTAAACAGGAACCCGATTTAAATCCGAAACAGACGGTAGAGGAATGCATTGCCGAAGCGGTTGCAGAGTCTCAGGCGATTATGGATCGTTACAATGAAGTCAACATGAAGTTTGGCGAGGACCCCACTCCTGAAGAGATGGAAAAGCTGATTGAAGAGCAGGCCAAACTGCAGGATCAAATCGATGCCGCCAATCTCTGGGAACTGGATCGTACGCTCGAAATTGCCATGGATGCGATGCGGGTCCCCCCCGGTGATGCCGTGATCGGCACATTGTCCGGTGGAGAACAACGCCGCGTTGCCATGTGTAAAATCCTGTTACAGAACCCCGATCTGCTGTTACTCGACGAACCGACCAACCACCTGGATGCAGAATCGGTTGCCTGGCTCGAACGCTACCTGCATACTTTCCAGGGTACCGTCGTTGCAATCACCCACGATCGTTATTTCCTGGATAACGTCGCTGGCTGGATTCTGGAACTGGAACGCGGACGGGGAATTCCATTTGAAGGCAATTATTCATCCTGGCTCGAACAAAAGCAGGCCCGTCTGGCTGTCGAAGAAAAACAGGAATCCAAACGACAGAAATTTCTCAAACGGGAACTGGAATGGGTTCGCATGTCACCTAAAGCCCAGGCAACCAAAAACAAAGCCCGCGTCCAACGCTATGAAGAACTCGCCGCGGAAGATTATGCGAATCGGGACGATGCTTCCGATATCCAAATCCCGATTTCCCGCCCCCTGGGCAGCCGGGTACTCATCGCCGAAAACCTGACCAAAGGTTTTGGAGACAAACTGCTGTTTGAAAACTTCAGTTTTGAACTGCCCCGTGGTGGTATCGTCGGAGTGATCGGCCCCAACGGAGCCGGCAAAACAACACTCTTCAAAATGATCATGGGACAGGAACAGCCTGACAGTGGAACGCTGGAGTTAGGTGAAACGGTAGAGTTGTCCTACGTTGATCAGAGCCGCGATTCTTTGAACCCGAAAAAAACCGTCTACGAAGAAATTTCCCAGGGGCACGAGCATCTGGTCGTCGGAAAATCGAGCATACATGCCCGTACCTATGTAGGTCGTTTTAACTTCAAAGGTCCGGATCAGCAGAAACTGGTTGGTGAGCTTTCCGGCGGAGAACGCAACCGGGTTCACATGGCGAAACTTCTGCGGTCTGGTGGAAACCTGCTGCTGCTGGACGAACCTACCAACGATCTTGACGTCGACACACTGCGCTCCCTGGAAGAAGGACTGGAACACTATACGGGTTGTGCCCTGGTGGTCAGCCACGACCGTTGGTTCCTCGATCGTCTGGCGACACATATCATCGCCTTTGAAGGAGACAGCCAAGTTCGCTGGTTTGAAGGAAACTACAAAATGTACGAAGCCAAGCGGCATGAAGAACTGGGCAAAGACGCAGACTCACCACATCGACTGCAGTTCAAACCACTTTCACGTTAGATCGCCTCACATTCACTATAGCGTATCTTTGTGAATTAGATTCGGCCCCATGGCCGCCCCAAGACCTTGGAATCACGGCAGCAAAACGGGGTACACTCTAATTGCTCGCGCACACCAGAATTGAGTTCAAACAGGGGACTTACCAGGTCCCCTGTTTTTTTAGCGTCGCTACTGGCGAATTCGACTTAATATGGGACGCGCTACAGAATCCTCTTTTGAATCAGTAAATGGTTTTGCTTCGCGAGCTTCCAGTTTATGTGATTCGATCCTGGCGAGTTCTACCACTTTCTGGGCAGCAGTCAGTTGTGCTGGAGTAAAGTAGGGAATTCCGCCACCTATGATCTTGTTTTTCTTTTTGCTGGCGAGTTCCTGCCAACCCATGTGACTGCTCAAATGCCAGGCGACAGCCTGCACCATTTCCAGATCATCACGTTTGGGATTAAACTTCTGCAGTACTAAGACCAGTGCCTGATCCTTGACCTGGGATTCAATGGGGCGTAACTCATAAGTCTTGATGCTGGAGGGACAGGGCTTCCCATGCTCCAGGCAAACCGAACTGAGTTTTAATTTCACAGTTTGTTCGGGGGGAATGGTAAACAATCCGTTGAAGTCAATATTCTGATTGTTTCCTACTGGATTCAGATTTCCTCCCACAGCCTGGCTGTCTCCCACCTGTGTCTGCTGACCATCCTGCAAGGACTGTAACAGTCCCGGACCTGGTCCGGCCTGAGCCAGGATGTGAACCGAAGAAACGGCTGCAGGAATTTTCACTGTGAGCGGTTCCGTCGTCAGATTGGAAATAAAGACGGAAGAACTGTAAGCACTCATGGGATAGACACGCGCCCCCAGTTGCTGCTTTTCGATTCCCGCGAACAGATCCACCTGCGGTGCATCCGGCTTGAGACTCAATTTTGTCATGACACCTTTTTTAGGAGTGCCGTTGACGGGAGCTATGGATGTGCTGCACAAAAACAGCATCATCCCCAGCACAGTTGGCAAGTGTATTCGTTTGACCATTTTCAACTCCTGTCTACCACATCACTCAACCGGTGATCTGGTAATAGTGTTCAATGCGAACGCTTTTTTAGAACGCATATGTTCAAGGCATGCACACAAGAAAAGTGCCTGCCTCGTTAAGCCCGGTGAATTTGAATAGTGACAGGATCGCGACTTAAAATCTGACAGGTAAACTGAACGACGAACACTTTACAGAACTTTGCAAGTCTGTGATATTGAGCGGAACTTATGCGAAATTAAGAATGGAAAATTAGAAAAACACAAGCTGCTCACTCTCTCAACAATAACGATTTGGTTTGAAGATTTCAAATTTTTTTTCATAATTCTTATTTAATACCGCTTTGGAACACATCTTATGAGAGACTCAAACCGAACTGTTCGCTGGGGAATCCTGGGGACGGCTCGTATTGCAGAGAAAATCTGCGTTGCTATTAATCAAGCTGAAAATGCAGAAGTAACGTGCATTGCCAGTCGCGATTCTGCGAAAGCGGCTGCCTGGGCAAAGCAACATCACGTAAAGCGCAGTGTGGGCAGTTACGAAGCCCTGCTGCACGATCCCGAAATCGACGCCGTTTACATTCCACTGCCCCCTTCCCTGCATGGTGAATGGACAGTGCGTGCTGCCAAAGCCGGTAAGCACGTCCTCTGTGAAAAACCACTGGCTCTCAATGTAAACCAGGCGCGCGAAATGCGACGTGTCTGTCTGGAGCAGCAAGTCCAACTGATGGACGGTGTCATGTGGTATCATCATCCGCGGACCAAAAAGATCCTGGAATTGATCCGCAGTGATGTCCTAGGCGAACACCGTCGCCTGACATCCGCATTCACTTTCTGCTGGGATAAAGTCCCGGAAAATGATCTCCGGTTACAACGCAACCTCGGAGGAGGCTCCCTGGGTGACCTGGGCTGGTACTGTATCGGAGTCGCGCTGTGGGCATTCAATGAATTGCCACAAAAAGTATTTGGGACAGCACGGCCCTTGAATGATGTCGACTACAACTTCTCCGGAATAATGTGGTTCAGTAAAGACCGCATCGCTTCCTTTGACTGTGGATTTGATATCAGCATGCGAAAATGGTTCGAACTGGCCGGAACAAAAGGATCGCTGGTCTGTGACGATTTCACCCGCCCCTGGGAAAATACCAGACCACAATTCCACATTACCGATTCCCAGGGAAATTCGACGAAGTACGAAACAGAAAATCCCTTACAGGAAACCTGCATGATCAATCATTTCTGCAAGATCATTCGCTCGGGTCACCTGGAGCAGCAATGGCCTGATCTGGGAATTAACACACAACGGGTGCTGAATGCCCTGGACTATTCTGCGCGAACCGAAACCGTTGTGAACCTGGCCGACTTCTTCCCTAAATAAGCGCATTAAAAAAGCACTCTCACCCGTTTGATGAGAGTGCCTGAGGTGGAGACCT